>CAYOYI010000249.1:0-6276 GCA_964408105.1 uncultured Chitinophagaceae bacterium
GAATGTTGCCGATGTACGGAGAAACAACTTCACCAATGAGATTGAGGTTTGGTTTCATAACCCTGCCATAAGAGACTCGGATTGGTTTACCTTTTCCTGGAGAAACTCGCCAGCATTTCAGGAAAACGCAGGTAATATCCGACCCAGGCTAAAACCATTATAATTCCAGGTGCAAACATCATCGCCATCTCCTGATTTGCCAAATGGATGGCAATTGCTCCTCCAAGGTGTGCAGATATCAGCAATAATCCCAAGGATGAGGTACGGGGAACGATGAACAATAGTACTGCAACTAACTCACCTACGGCTATAAGCAGTAGTTTTCCATCCAGCCCCCACTTTGCGAAATTCTGGTACATCATGGCATCAGGATCACCATTTGCCATGATCTTTCCCAATCCGCTCATAATGAGCATGGCTGTTACTAATCCCATCGCTGTCCAGCCTGCGATATTTCTCTTTTTTGAAATTTGGGTTGTTTCCATTGTTTAAGTTTTAGGTGAAAATATTTATGGATGTATAATTATTTTATTTTATTCAGAAAATCAATTGCTTCTGTTACATGTCTTGAAAACTGAAATTGAGAGTTGAAGACATGCCTTACAATTCGATGCTTATCTATAATAAATGTAGTCCTCCCGGGCAAAAGTCCCAAAGTATTTGAAACCCCAAATCGTTTTCTTACTTCTCCCCCAGGGTCACTTAATAAAACAAAAGGCAGATTGTGTTTTTTTGAAAAGCTACGGTGGCTGCTCTCACCGTCTGTACTGATGCCGATTACTTCTGCGCCCATTGCTTTAAAATCTTCGTAACTGTCTCTGAAGCCACAGGCTTCCTTTGTGCAACCGGGTGTATTATCTTTTGGATAGAAATACACCACAACAAACTGCCGTCCGGTATAGTCGCTCAACTTTACAAGGGTTACCGTGCTGGTCTTTTAGTTCAAAATCCGGTGCGAGATCTCCTGCCTTTACTTTCATATCACAGTAAATATCAGGTATGGCATTCTTTCCTTTCCCGGGCAAAAATTATTCTTACAACCTTATCAATTCAATATTACAGGTAATATCAACTTCTTCACCTATCATTAATCCACCCGCTTCAATTACGGAATTATACTCTAAGCCCCACAGCGTTCTGTTAATAGTGCCCGTGATTTTAAATCCTGCTTTGGTATTTTCGTAAGGGTCTTTTACCGTACCACCGTATTTCATTTCAAGTGTAACATCTTTGGTTACTCCATGCATGGTTAAGATGCCGGTTAATTTGTATAGGTTAGCCCCCAACTTCGTTATTGATTTACTCTTAAAGGTAATTTTCGGGTATTTTGCAGCATCAAAAAAATCAGCCGACTTTAAATGCTCGTCTCTTTTTTCATTGTCTGTATCAATGCTATTTACTTCAATGGTGAATTCGACTTTTGCATCGGAAAAATCGTCTTTGTCAGAAAGAACGGTGCCCTCATATTTATTAAATTGCCCCTCTACGTCAGATATTACCATGTGCGCAACGGCAAATCTTACCTTGGAATGCGAAGGATCAAAGCCCCACTTTCCGGATTGTGCTGATACTGCTGCCCAAGCGATTAAAGCGATGGCAAGCATACTTAGTTTTTTCATTAGTGTTTGATTTTAGTTAAAAGATTTTCAAAAATAGCATTAAATGTTTAAACATTAAATGTTTAAACATTTTTTGATCGCTAAACCGTTCTTATCTTTTTGGAAACCGCTCATTTTCGATCAGGCCTTTCCACCGCTGCACGGCTACCTGATTTGTCACAGACCGATGTCCACCTTTATAGGCTATATAAAACACCCACTCTGCCATTGAAAGATTTTCGCAAATAGCTACACCTTCACCTGTGCGTCATAGAAAGCCTCAAGCATTGCTGCTGACTTTTTTTTCTTTCTCACGGTTAGCGGCTTTCCCAATGTTGAATAAAAGAAAAAGTTGAAGATTATGAATGACATGATACTACATGATATTATTTAATGAAATAATAATATTAAAAGAGCTATTCGCTTCTGATCACCAAAGATTGATAGGTGATTTTTTCGGTAACTGCACGGATAAGGTAAATCCCTGCTTGAAGATCAGGCAAATCCAATCGGACATCCTGAACGCCTGACACGCTTAAGGATTTATGCACTTTCCCGGTCATGTCAAAAAGTTGAATCAGCGTTGTCCCGGTTGAAATACTCATGGGTAATTTTATTTGAAGTCTCTCATTTGCTGGATTCGGAAAGATGCACAAGCTCTCATTCGGATTGGAATTCAAAATGCCCGTTGTATCATTTATAAGTTGATGTTTACGAAAGAATTTCCATATCTCATCACTTGCATTAATATCGTAATTCGTTACGTTAAATGGTATAACCGACCCGGGCCAAGAATGACCGCCCCGATGCACCTTGTAAAGAAGAACTTCAGCAGACTCTTCTCCCATGCAATAGTAATATGACGTGACCGTAGAACTGTCTGCAATATTTGTATCCGGGTAATTATGCACAACAGGAATTGAGCATCCGTTTTTGTTTGCAAAGTACTGAATCATAGAATCTATATGATACACGAACAGCATTGCGGAATCTAATGGGTTGGTAAAAATGCCACCCGAATAGGGTATAACATCGTCTTCCGTACCGTGTATATGCATTATGGGAATTACCCGGGAATTATTGCAGTCAAAAATGACACTATCAATTATTGGACCCGCCACAGAAGCGATCGCTGCAAGCCGATTTGACATCTCACATCCAAGGCGATAGGACATGTAGCCCCCCATTGACATGCCGGTAGCATATACAAGCGAAGGGTCCACATTGTACCGGCCGATCAGTGAATCTAAAAGAATGTTAAAAAAGCCTATATCATCAATAGGAGAATTGGAAAAGACAATGTCCCATTGATCGGATACTGCTTGAGGGTAAGCAACAATAAAGCCACCGGTATCTGCAATTGCGTCCATACCGCTGAATAATTGTTGCTGAAAACTGTTAGAGCCGGAACCATGCAAGTTAAAAACAAGCGGATAAGAGTTTATTGGATTGTAGGAACTTGGCAAGTGAATCGTACATGTACGGTTATTACCTTTATGGTTGAATTCGATGGTTTGAGAAAGTCCGGTTAAATGAAAAAAAACCACAGTCGCGATTGAGGTAAGGAGTCGCTTAATAACTGAATATTCCATTGGATTAGATTAGATTAATGAATGCAAATGGCAATCTCTATTTTTTAAAGAAGGTAAATATACGTTATAACATTGTAAGTTTAAACATTTATTTACCTTTACGACAAAATGCGGCAATTAATTTGTAAATTTGAAATCCGATTTTGAAAGCCGATATAGGATGTATAAGAAAATTTTATTAATCACGTTTACGACAGGGTTGCTGTTGGCCGGGTGCGATAAAGATGATTTATCACCACAGGCGTGTTTGATGGTTGATAATGCTTATCCCGCAGTTGGCGAGTTTATCACATTCAATGATTGTTCCGAGGATGCTTACCGTATTGAAATAAATTTTGGAGATGGCTCCTTTGCAAAGTATGCACCTGCTGAACATAGTTATAATAAGAAAGGCACTTGAATACAATAAATCAATTGACCTGACACAACTTCCTAAAGGAGTTTATTTCTTGCGACTTGCAACAGACAATCAAAACATGGTGAGGAAGTTGGTGATTAATTAAGAATTTGTTTGAAGGCTTTCATCAGGCGGGGGAACTATTTGTTCCCCCGTTTTTTGTTAAGTAAGAATAAATGATATTTAAGAAGTCGAAACATTTCGAAAGGGTATTTCAACTGTTTCGTCAAATACATTTTTTCGGAAGCATTGGTTACATCATTCGCCTTTACAAAAACCACAAATTCTCCTTCCCAAACTCGGGCAGCTTATCGTATTTGAAGTAAGGGAAAATCTGAGCAACCATTTCAGGGTATTTGATGGTTACGGGCAAATTCTGCTGTCCGGTGCTTTTCCAGTACATACGTGAAAACTGATACACCTGGTCAATCAACTGTTCAACCAAAGTGTTATCATCCAACATGCCTTCCACAGAGCAAGCGAGGGAGATTTTCACAGGGAAATGATATTCCTTCCTTGCGGGTTTTGAGGTAGGCTCATAGCGTGTGTTGTTGAACAATAGATATTCATTCCAACCAACCTTCACAAAAATTCCACTGTAAGGCATCAATTCAGGATGGCTGGTGTCGAAAGCCAATAACTCTTTGCTTTCGGTTTTGTTGATAGATACCACAATCACCGGAATCGGTAACCCTAATGCGTGTAGGGTTTGCTTAATTGGTTCCAGTTCTTTCTTACTAATGTCTTTGTAGAAGTGAATGATTAACCGTGAAGCCTTATAATTTGATGCCATGAATTTTCCAACTGCTTCACGAATCGAGCCTGCCAACATATCGGTGTCATTTGCACCGAAGCAATCAAAGCCTTTGAAACCTCCTTCGTTATTGAAGCAGGACGCAGCCCCAATATATTTTGTTTTGCGAGTGATAGAATAGAAAGCGCCTATGCCCACAATCAATTCATTTGTAGAAGGACGATTCAACCGCCAAGGGATGCCGTCTAACTTGGCGAGAATAGCTACCTCCATGTGGGGCAAGAAAAGATTAAAGTCCTTGTTGGGCTTGCCTTTACTAAAAATGTGCTCCGACTTGATGACCTGAGAAGTGATACGAGCGTTAAGCAGGATTTCTTTTATCTGATAATATATGCTGTTGCGCCAAGGGTCTTTATCAGCTTTTGGAACGGGGTTGATAAAAATCGCACAATAGCGGGTGTCGGGTAATTTTTCTTTGACACTGATTGCTTTTTGAACGGTACTCACCGCATTTTCAAGCGTGTCAAATGCAATGCTGCCGTGTTCTTCAATCTGAAACGGCTGGCGAATGAATGACTGCATGTTGGGGAAATTGTATTCCCCCTTAAAGCCTTTTAGGAAATAGTCATAAATAGCTTTTACCGCAGTTTGACGGTCGGACTTTTGATAAATAAAAAAGAACTTGACATTATTCGGGGGCGGAACGGCTTTGTAAGGACCTAATCTTTTAAAGTCTGTTTTCGGCTCCTTCCCTACGCCTTTCCCGAAAAGCAATTCATTGCTTGTACTGTTAATGCGCTGCACCAATGTTGTATCAGCAGGAAGAAAACCTGTTTTTGTAATTGGCAGGATACTCCTGAACGCATTAGTGTTCAGGTATTTGTTATAGAAATCGAGGAGTGCATTGTAATATTTCGGGTAGCGGTTCCGGAAATCAGGAACATCAAAAGCAACGTCTAACTGCGGCTTTAACGTGTTGCTGAGTACCGGAAAGAGTTTATCCAAACTCTGTTTGTAGTGCTCCGGCAAGTATTTCCATCTATGCAATTCACCGTCACAGTTTATCCAGTTGAAAAGGTTGGTGTTGAAGTTCGACATCTGTGCAATACTCCTGGAATAAACCTTTGTAGTGCCGTCATAGGATAAAACCAACTCGGGACCATTCGTTACGCGGCAATGCTGCACCTTTAAGGTGAACTGATTGTACGTTTTGTATTTCGGATCTCTAATGGCAGGGTTATGAAACCAAACCTCAATCTCATTGGTGAAGTTGTTTCTCCATACATCGGCAACATTCTTGAAATAAGCACGGATAAGCTCCCTGTAATAGTGTTGTGCGAAGCGGGTGCTCCTGGTTAAGTCAACTGTGATGGGAATTGCACCCGGCTTTGCTGCCTTAAAATCAGTATAGAGCCAATTCCCGTTTTCCAATTCATCTTCAT
Source organism: uncultured Chitinophagaceae bacterium (assembly GCA_964408105.1). Lineage (GTDB taxonomy): Bacteria > Bacteroidota > Bacteroidia > Chitinophagales > CAIOSU01 > BPHB01. The sequence continues at coordinate 5,784 of CAYOYI010000249.1, forward strand.
CAATGAGTTCTTCAATGACACCTTTCAGATCTTCTTTGTGGATGGGGCAATAGCCTTCCTGCCACTTGGTATAAAAGAAAAACTCCTTCTCCTGCACGGGGGCAGTAAAGGGAATGATATTGAGCTTTAGAGTTTGAGTTAGAGCGGTGCTTTTGGGCTTGGGTTCTAACTTTTGGGTGGGTAACGGAGACAGTTTCACTTTCCCCGTTACGGAAGTCTCGCTTGGTGTTTCCATATTTCCGTTGTGTTAGGACGTTTCCGGTCAGTGACCAGAGCTGCGGGATGGCTGTGCCGGAGATACTATGTTTTCAGTTTGCTTATTTCGATTGTATCGAATTTAATCGAAATGAAAAAGATGGAAAAGAAAAGTTTTGAACATTGCAAGGTTGCAAAGTTTGCAAACTTGCAAACCTCATGACCTTGCAAACTCCAACAGTGGTTTGATGTTGCCTCCATCAGCGGCTTTGATGGCTGCGAGATAAGCGGTGCGCGG
>CAYOYI010000250.1:0-6275 GCA_964408105.1 uncultured Chitinophagaceae bacterium
TAATTTGTTATGGTTTAGCCAAGTTTGATACTGAATTTGCGAAAGAATTCGGTTTCAAAACTAAAACGGACTTTTACAATTATATCGTAAGACTTGATGTTGCGGATACCACCGGAACTGTTAAAAACAGGCAGGATTTATTCGATCCGTTTTTTGATAACAAAAGAAAAGGATGGTGGCAAAAAGGAAATGCCTACATCCACCGAAAAATTTTAATTGATAGCTTATTTGAAAAAGAAAATGTTTCCTCATTTGCCAACATTGTTAAGCTCTATTTGAAAGAATACGTAAAAGGCACTCTCAAGGAGGAAATATTTCCGCAGAAAGTCAGTCCGGTTGTTAAATCAAAGTTTAAGCAGTTGCAAACTACAGGGCAAGAGGCGGAATTATTTTTCCTTTACAATTATCGCGGAATTGAAATTTTTAAGGAAGGCAAAATCGAGGACGCTCGGCTTTTTGGTGATGGATATGATTTTCAAGTTGAAGTAACTCCAGATTACTATTTGGCTGAAGTGAAAGGATTAAACTTGAAATATGGAAGCGTTCGCCTTACAAAGAATGAATACGATAAAGCAGCCGAGTACAATGATTTCTTTGTGTTAGTTGTTGTCAGCAATCTTGGTGATGTGCCAAAAATGAAACCTATTGTTAATCCCATTAAGAATTTAAAGCTCACTCCAAAGAGCATTCACAGCAAGCAAATCGCCTATCATTCTCAAAGTTTAACGTGGTAATTGTAATGGAGGGACTGTTTATGTTTATGCAACTGCTTTCGCAAGAAGCGGAGGAACCGCATTTCCAATTTGCTGCTGCATATACATCAGTGTACCGCAGAACAGAAATGAGTCTGGAAAACTTTGGAGTCTGGCGGCTTCACGCAAAGAAAGCCCTCTGTCCTCAAACGGATGGATAAGCATATTCTTCCTGAAATTGGAAATCACAACAGAAGGTTTTTTAGCATCAAGGCGTTTATAAATTCCGCTATGACATTGCTGTCTGTCTTTGTAGTTGGTCATTAAGTGAGCCGGAATAGCCTTCCAATTTTTCCCCTGACCAATGTGCTTATATCTCTCAATCACGTAGTCCTGATTTCTGGAAACAAAGTTTTGCTTTGCTTCTTTAGAGCGTTTTCTCATTTTATGAGCAAACTTATTTTGAGGTTCTCTTTTATAAGGTAAGGTTTCGTAAACGTCCCCATTCTTTAGGATAGGCAGGTCTGCAATGGCATCCTCAACGGTAAATTTTATCTTTTGAGGCTTAGGAAAATCGAAAGTCTTACCTTTTTTACTGCCAACCATAAAAAATCTTTTACGGTCTTGCGGAACTCCATAGTCAGATGCATTCAAAACAGAAGGCGAGACGGTATATCCTAATTTTTCCAATCGTTCTTTAAGAGCCATTAATACCTTTCCCTGATAAAAACTAACAAAACCTTCTACATTTTCAAATACGCACCATTCAGGCTCAAGAGTCCTGACAATCCGCAAAAATTCTTCAAAAAGCGAGTTGTTTTTATTATCAAGAGTACGAGTAACCGTATTGGACAATGAAAAACCTTGACAAGGCGGCCCTCCAAAAACCACGAATGGATTTTTCTTAAAGTAGAGTGTAGGGTCAACCTGTCGAATGTCGTAAGGAATAAGTTTTGCAAAAGGATGATTCCTCTCAAAAGTCGCAGCCGCATACTTATCACTTTCAACGGCTAAGGAAATTTTTACTCCAGCCATTTCTGCACCCAAACTCATTCCTCCAGCCCCGCTAAAAATATCGCACCCAATCAATGCAGAATTTGCCATAGTTTATGCGTTGGAATAACAAAGTTCCGAAAATAAAAAAGATGTTGAGGTTTGGTTATTCTGAAATATCCACACATGCCTTGTTTCTGCCTTTTCGCGTTAGTGATTGAAGCGGAAATCCTTTTTCAGCGTTTGAATTGAGCGCGGAGAAAAAGATTGGAGCGGAAAGCACGACCCCGCGAAGGGCTTTGAGCGATGGCTGCGGGGGAACGCCCAACACGAATTACGAATGACGATTTAATGAGGGGATTCTTCGCTTCGCTCAGAATGACGGGTTACGGTTTGGGGTTATTGATGGCAGTCAATGCAATCAAACTTTTCGATTTTATACTTCACTAAATTTTTTCCGTTCTCCACGTAGGTTTTGTGGCAGGCGGCACATTCGACTTCCGCATGCTTGCCCGTGAGCGGGAACGCGGTTTTGTCATGCTCGAACCTGCTCGGGAACCAATTATCAGGAACATGGCACCGCTTGCAATCGGTGACGCCCGCAACCGCAAACGTGTTTCCATGCACATTATCATGGCAATCGTAGCAGGTGGAGCCGATATTCCTGAACGTCCATTTCTTCTCCTCATTCACGTGACACGCAAAGCAAGGCGTGGCAACATGCGCGCCCTCGAGCGGAAACTTCGTTGCCTGATGCTTTTCAAGCGTGAACAGGCTGACGCCAAACCCCTCGCTCAGCGAATGACATTCATTGCAATCAGGCGAGACGCCATTCTTTTTAAACTCACCTTTGTGATAATCCTTATGGCATTTCTGGCAGGCCGAGAAGTCAATCGCCTTCGTATAGCTTTCCTTGTGGCACTTTTTGCAATCCACATTCACGTGCTTGCCTTTCAATGGATAGTCGGTGAGGTTGTGGTCGAAGGCATCCATTGACTTCACCGCGACAAAACTTTTTTCATCGTGGCACTTCGCGCAGTTGGTGCCGAATTTTCCCTTGTGGACATCCTTGTGGCAGGCGGCACATTCATTGACCCCGACACCGAGGCGGTCCTGGAAAACCGCAAGCGGGTCGGTGGTCGTCTTGTGACATGCGAAGCAGTCGGTGGTTTTGTGCTGTCCCTTGAGCGGGAAGTTGGTGGCGCTGTGGTCGAATGTTTTTGCCGCGATGAATTCAGTGAATGAATTGGTGGTGTGGCACTGCGAGCATTTGTTGGGGAAATGCTTGTTGTGCGGGTCGTCATGACAGGCATTGCAGTCATTGTGCGGCACGTCAGCGAACTGTTGAAACTCTTTGCCGTTGAGCGTTGTGAGCTTGTGACATTCTTTGCAGTCAACTTCAACGTGCTTGCCGGTGAGCTTGTAGTCGGTTTTGTTGTGGTCGAAATTTGCAGCCGGCTTGAAGGCTTCCATGTTGTGGCATTTGACGCAATCGTTGGATAACGTTTTTTGATGATAGTCGTCATGGCATGACACACAGGTTTTTTCCAGACCGAGGTAAGTGGCTTGGCGCTTCTTCAAATCAGCGCTCGCGATGTTTTCGGGAGCATGGCATTTGCGGCAGTCAACAACAGCGTGTTTCCCTTCTAACTTATAATTCGTGAGGTTGTGGTCAAACTTGTCCTCATCCATGTGAATCATGTCGAATTTCCTTCCGTGATGCTCGCTGTGGCAAGCAAAGCAATCTTTTGAAGTCACGGCTGAACTTGCATGGTATCCTCTTTTTTGATTGACGAGGGTTTGGATTTCCTTGTGGCAGTCGAGGCACTTGATGTTAGAAACTTTCGCACCCAGGTCGTGGCACTTGGTGCAGTTGCTCATGCCTTCGAGGTTGGAGTGGGCTTGGGATAAGTCGCCCGGGGAGATTTGGGCGTGGGTGGTGGAGAGGGTTAAGAGAAGGAAAATAATAGTGAGAATTTGAACGAGCATCTCTTCAGGGCTGGAACGATTGCATTCCCGAAGTCCGCCTTTGGCGGACGACCATTTGGTAAAAAAGATATTAAACATGTTAAAGCCCCAGAGGGGCGATCTTTTTCCTCCGCGATTTAATCATAAAATTCAAAGACATATTTTTCATTAAAGAGAATTTCGAATTTCTTCAACAGTTCAAGGTATTCATCCCGGAATGTTTTTGTCCTGTGATGCTCCTCCTGATTCATGATATAATTTATCACCGAATTGCGCTGCGATCGGGAATAGGAAAACCCTCCATATCCTTCCTGCCAGGAAAATTTCCCTTTCACCAATTTACGATCGTTAATCCATTTGGAAGAGGTTGCTTTCAACATGCGCATCTCGTCAGAGACAGACATCGTTACGGGTAGTTCAAAAAACACATGCACATGGTCTTTCCATCCGCCAACGGATAAGGGGAATGCTCCATCATGTTTTAAAATGCCCGACATGTATTTGTGCAACTCATCACGGAAATTTTTTGTGATGATGTTTTCGCGTCCCTTCACAGCAAAGACGCAATGGATGTTTAATTGGGAATAAGTATTCGCCATGGTTGTGTAAAGGTCATCCTACGGGATTTTTAATGATGTGGGCTCCAGCTTTATTACCAAAAGGTCGTCCGCCAAAGGCGGACTAAAATACAAAACGGACAAATTATAAGGTGCAGGATAATAGCGCAGCAAGAGCTAGTTGTGTTTTTTTACGATGTGCCCGAATTTCTTCGTGATTTCAATACCGGCTTTCTGTAGGAACGCGGTAGGCAATTCACCCCCTGCAAAAATATACACGAGGTCGTTTTCTAATTGTTGATCTTCCCCGTTGACTTTCATCACCACTGATTTCTCGCTGATGGAAACCAAATTCGAGTTGAACAGCACGTTAATTGTTTTGTTCTTCATCGCTTCATCAATCTTCTCTTTGTTCTTCGGTTTTATTCTTGCGAATTTGTCGCTTCTGTAAGAAAGAATAACCTCGTTGTCATCTTTTAAAAGCAAAGCAGATTCCACTGCCGAATCTCCTCCACCCACAACGATAACTTTCTTTGAAGATATTCTTTCGGGTTCGAGAAGACGATAAGCCACTTTTGGTAAGTTCTCACCGGGTATATTCAGTTTCCGCGGACTGCCCCTGCGCCCGATGGCGAGAATGACATTATTGGTAGTGAACTCTTTACCGGTGTTGGTTTGAATTTTAAAGGTATTGTCAGGCTGCGGAAGGATGCTTTCAACTTTGGTGTTTTCGATGACCTGAAGATTGTTTTTTGAAATGACTTCATTCCAGAGATTGAGCAATTCATCCTTTGATGTATCGTACAATTTCGCTTTTCCGTAGAGTGGCAAATCCATCGGGGAGGTCATCACGATTTTTGCGCGCGGAAAGGTGAAAACCGTCCCTCCCAGGGAATCCTGTTCGAGGGTTACGCATTTCAAGCCGTGTTTTTTTGCTTCGAGCGATGCAGAGATGCCGGCAGGTCCGGCACCGACCACAACCAGGTCAAGCACATTCTCCTTTACAGGTCGCTTCTTTTTCACCACGCTGTTTACCGCCTGTTGTCCCTGCTCTACGCTGTTTTTGATCAGGCCCATGCCGCCCAGTTCACCGGCAATGTAAATGCCGTTCACGTTGGTTTCAAAATCTTCACTCACATGCGGCAGATCAACTCCCCGTTTTTCTGTGCCAATGCGCAGGGAGATGGCTTCTACCGGGCAGGCGTGAAAGCACGCCCCGTGACCAACACAGTTGGATGCATTGATAACCGTGGCCTTGCCGTCTACGATTCCTAAAATATCTTTTTCTGGGCAGGCTGCTACGCAGGCTGCGCTGCCAATGCAAGTGTTCAGGTCAACATACGGATGAAGCGAAACCGGCTCAAACAAGCCTTCTTCCTTCGCAATCGCAACCTTCTGCATCGTTTTCTGCGATTGCTTTTTTTGGCTGCGCAAATAAAAGTAAATGGTGATAACACATACTAGAATCACGATTCCATAAACGAGTATTTGTTCTACCAGAACTTCCATCAGAATATCCATTTATATCCAAAGGCCAGTGTCACGCCCACGTGAATGATGACGATGATAAGCATGATGAGCGCAAAAGGCAGATGCGCCACGTGCCAGTATTTGAATAATTGCTGCATCTGCTGCAAGCGGGCAATTTTATTGGAGAGCGAGATTTCGTCCTTTACCATGCCGATGATGGAGGCTCTATGGCTGCCGGAAATATTTTTCTGCTTCAAAATTTTTCTGACCGAAGCGATGGTTTGCCTGTCATGAAAATATTTGGAGATAAAAGAAGTGTTTGCAGATGCACCTCCTTCCTGCGCGATTCCTGTTATGATTTGCATGAGTTCCTCATCTGCTCCGGCAGTGGTTTTTATGGCGTTTGTCAATTCAGCTCTCATGCCTTTCACTTCATTCAGGCTGAGTTCACGGCCTTCAATGGTGCGGGGAATCTGGATGTAAATAAACCTGCCAATCACGCCACTGGCCACCACCGCCACCATGCTCCAAAACGCAACGGAAACAATCCCGCCAAACTTGAAAGCCGTATGAAATAAAATAAGAATGGGACCAA
>CAYOYI010000251.1:0-6244 GCA_964408105.1 uncultured Chitinophagaceae bacterium
AGAACGGGGCCCTTGAGAATTACGAGAGTTTTGGAGGGCAGTCTTCAGATTTTCAGATGGTGTTAAGCCTCGGAGGTTGCGTGGGTGATACAAGCTGGGTTGATCCGGGAGAGCTTCCAATTGTCGCTTTTCATGGCGTGAATGATTTTGGTTCTCCTTACTATACAGGTTTAGTAACAACTGGCGCCAATCAAGTTCCTATTATCACTGTAAGTGGCCCGGGAGATTACATGCCGCTTGCTGAAAGTTATGGGAATCTTGATAACGTGGCTGGTGGATTCTGCGATGCCCCACCAAGTGACTCGCTGGGTACAACGGTAATTGATGGGAATTATCCTTTTTATGGGGCAGGGTTTGAACCATGGGGTTGGTATGATACCGTGCACGCAGCACAACTGCTTGTCAATTTTGCGGGATCCAAGACTGTTGCCATGAAATACATAGACACCATAATGGATTACTCGATTCCAAGGATATACAGAGCGCTTTATAACAATTCCTATAGTGACACCTGCGGAGCTGCAAGCATGCTGCCTGAAGTGTTCTCTAATGTTTCAACTGCAAGTAATGTTACTTATGGCTGGAACTGGTCAATTCTACCAACGGCAGAAGACCAAACCGGTATGACGGTTGGAATTGAAAGAAGAGTTAAAGAAGAGGCTGCTATAGATGTTTATCCGAATCCTGCTACTAATGATGTGAAGATCAAAGTTCTGGATGGGCGATTCTCGATCAGAAATATTAAGGTGCTTGATGTTTCGGGTAAGGCGGTTAGAAATTTGAATTTCGATTCAGATCAGATAGTCACTTTAAAGAGAGATGGTTTGGAAGCTGGAGTTTACTTCCTGAACATTACCTTGGAAAATGGAAACACCGTGAACAGAAGAGTTATGTTTGAATAGTTCTCGGACTAAGCAAAATAAAAAACCCTGAACCATTTGGTTCAGGGTTTTTTTATTTAGAAAAACTTACAACCTACTTTATTTCTATCGTTCCGAATTTTTCCTTGCTGCCCCTGAGCAGGTAGATGAGCAGCTTGTTGTCCGGCTCAAATTTTATATCCTGATATTGCGGCTCGTAGCTAAACTCGGTATTTCTGTGAATGACTGAACCGCTGATTTCCCCTACAGGACTGATCTTATATGCCCGTACATTACATCCATCAATCCCGCTCACTGACGGGAATTTGCCAGGCTCAAACTTTCCTTTCCCTTCTGCGATTTTTTTCTCTACGGTCCGATGCTCAAGACAGAACACATAAAGGTTTCCACCATTGCTTAACACATTGAACAGCCCGCTTCTTCCGCTGGATGGGTTTACAATGAATCAAATGTAATAGGGTTATTGATAAGACCTGTAAAAATTGACAGGAAGCTTACCCTGCGGAAAGCGATTTGATCAGATCAAAATTTAAAACATGAGCCCCGCTGAAGCTATGAATGGTTACATTCCAATCATTATCCAAGATTCGCTTTTGAGCTGCCTGACGATCTTTCTCTTGTATAAAAGGATCGTCATAACCGATGATCATCTGAACTTGATGTTGCTGGGCCATCGAACGAAAGCGGTCACTGTCAATATCATCCGGAATATTGCCGGCACAAAGCCACAGGCAATCGAATTCGGGATTCTTATATGTTACCCATCGGGAAACTGTAGATGTTCCTTGCGAGAATCCGAGTATCTGAACTTTGGCGTTACCAATAGTTTCCTCGATTATCTTTTTTCGCAAATCGTCAAGATAATTTACGTAATCGTTGATTTCATTCAGCCGATCTTCTTTTGTCATCCACGTTGCGCCAACCTGACCAAAGAAACCTTTAACATAGAATCGCGAAAGCGCTTCAGGTGCTACGATCAATGTTTCTTCGTCAAGTAATGGTTGGAATTCCTTAATAAACTCGTTCGCAAGCTGGGCAAAGCCGTGGCAAACGAACCAGATTGTCTTTGTTTTCTTGGAAAGAGTTCCTAAGGTATAATACCGGGCAGTTTTAGAAATGGTGATATGATGTTCCTGAGCTTCCATTCGTAATGCGGGTGCAATGATAGAAAAACGAGATGGCTTAAAAAAGAAAGAGCCTGCCATTGAGCGGCAGGCCCTTTTCCGAAGCGAGAAAACTTGCAATATTTAATGTATAGCAAGCTTCCCGATTTGTCAAGTTTATTTTTTAAAGAAAATTCAGGGGCAAAAAAGGCAATAATTCTATCCCAAAACCTCAAGTATTCTTTCCAGATCATCATCGGAATAAAAGGAGATAATGATCTCCCCGCTTTCACCTTTGTTCTTTTTCACTTTCACTTTGGTTGAGAAAAGCGAAGACAACTCATCTTGAATTTTGCGGTAGGCGAGGGGAAGGTTTTCGCCCGGCTGAGCCGGTGCTTTCTTTTTAGGTTCGCTGTACTTACGAACTAGCGCCTCCACTTGCCTGACTGAAAGAGCTTTGCTTATGGTGTCCTTATAAATTATTAACTGCACCACAGGGTCTTCCACGTTTACGATTGCTCGCGCATGACCCATGTCAATCTGCTTTTCTTTGATTCCCCTTTGAATGTCCGGTGGAAGTTTCAACAGACGTAAGTAATTAGTTACAGTTGTTCTGTTTTTGCCGACACGATCAGCAAGTTTTTCCTGCGTCAAACTACATTCATCAATAAGCCGCTTATAGTTGATTGCGATTTCGATTGCATTCAGGTCTTCCCGCTGAATATTTTCTATGAGCGCCAGCTCAAGCATTTCCTGATCGTCAGCATCACGAATAAAAGCTGGAATCTCGGTGAGTCCGGCCATCTTTGAGGCGCGGAGGCGCCTTTCACCCGAAATAAGCTGGTATCTGCCGCTTTCTAAAGTCCTGATTGTGATCGGCTGAATCACGCCATGCACTTTTATGGATTCAGACAACTCGCGCAAACTTTCCTGATTGAAATCAGCACGCGGCTGAAATGGATTAACCTCTATAACTGAAAGCGGAATCTTAACCGAACTGTCAAAGCCCGGCACCGCAAGCGAATGTGCCGGAGTCGCTATTTCAAACTCATCTTCAATATGATCCAATAAGGCCTTGATGCCTTTACCAAAATCCTCTTTCTTACTTTTCATGACTCTACTCCAGCAAGTTTTTCTGAAGATTTGATTTTGGTGTTGTTATTCTTTTGCAAAAATTCACGGGCAAGATTCATGTAATTAACAGATCCTGAACTTTCGGCATCATACATGATTGCCGGTTTGCCTGTGCTGGGCGCTTCGGCAAGTCGTGTATTGCGATGAATTATGGTATCAAACACCAGCTCTCCAAAATGCCGCTTCACCTCATTTGCAACCTGGTTGGAAAGCCTTAGCCGCACATCATACATGGTGAGCAGAATACCTTCGATAACAAGATTGGGATTCAGTCTCTTTTGAACGATCTTGATCGTGTTCAGCAATTTGCCTAAACCTTCCAAGGCAAAATATTCGCACTGTACAGGAATGATAACAGAATCTGCTACGGTTAAAGCATTTACTGTGATCAATCCAAGAGAAGGAAGCAGATCAATGATGACATAATCGTAGTCCTTCCTCACTTGATCCACCACGGACTTAAGAACTTTTTCACGTTGGGGATGATTGAGCAATTCAATTTCCGCTCCAACGAGATCAGTTCTTGAGGGAAGAAGGTAAAGATTTGGTGTTTCAGTTTCAACAATCGCATCTTTCGGCTTTGAATGTTCGATTAAACATTCGTACAAACTGTTCTTGATGTTCTTCGGATCGAACCCTGTTCCCGATGTTGAATTTGCTTGCGGGTCGGCATCAATGAGCAGCGTCTTGTATTCAAGCACTGCAAGGCTTGATGCCAGATTAATGGCGGTGGTGGTCTTGCCGGTGCCACCTTTTTGGTTTGCTATGGTAACTACTTTTCCCATTTTGTTTTTAAAATACTTGCAATAATTTTTTTATTTCCTGGAAGAGGTTCTAAAAATACAATTAATACCAAACAATCCCGGATGAAACCTATTTACTTATTCACAACAATTTGTTGAAAATCATACAACGTCAGCATGGCTGTTAAAATACTTTTGCCTCAAATAAGTTTATGTATTTCAGGCTCAGTATTTTCTCGCTGATAAGTTCTCTTCTTTTGTTTTCATGCGGCAACGAAAAGAAGGATTCCTCGCTGAAAATATTTCGCTATAATTCGTCATCAGGCATCACCTCGCTTGATCCTGCATTTGCAAAGGACCAGGCTAACATTTGGGCGGTGAATATGCTCTACAGCGGCCTGGTGCGGTTTGATGAGCACCTCAATATTCAGCCGGACATCGCGAAGAGTTGGGAGATCAGTGAAGATGGTATCACCTATACCTTTCACTTAAGACAGGATGTGTTTTTTCACGATAATGAATTGTTTCCCGGAAACAGAAAACTGGTTTCTTCGGATGTGGTTTACAGCCTGAGTCGGTTAATTGATGCGCAAACTGCATCACCGGGCAGTTGGATATTCAATGACAGGGTAAATAAGAATACACCATTTGCAGCTATTGACGATTCAACTTTTCAGATCAAACTGCTGAAGCCATTTCGACCGATGCTCAGCATTCTTACAATGCAATACACTTTCATTGTCCCAAAAGAAGTCGTGGATCATTACGGAAAAGATTTTCGGGTTCACCCTGTCGGAACCGGGCCATTTAAATTCAAGATTTGGCAGGATGGAAATGTTTTGGTGCTCACTAAAAATGAAAATTATTATGAAAGCGGATTGCCATTGCTTGATGGCGTAAAGGTGAGCTTTATTCAAAGTAAACAGACCGAGTATTTAAATTTCATGAAAGGCGAGCTGGATTTTCTGTCAGGGGTGGATGCTTCATATATCAATGAATTACTTACTAAAGAAGGTTCGCTAAAACCCGACCACTTTGCAACCATCGAAATGTATAAGACATCGTATCTCAACACCGAATACCTTGGTTTTTTGATGGATGATACCAATGCGGGAATTGTAAATAATCCTTTGAAAATAAAAGAGGTTCGGCAAGCGATCAATTATGGTTTTGATCGTGAAGCCGTTATCCGTTATTTGCGAAATAGCATTGGCAAACCGGCAACTGCAGGTTTCGTGCCCTATGGATTGCCATCATTCGATGAAACGAAGGTTACCGGTTATTCTTACAATCCTGAAAAGGCAAAACAATTACTGTCAAAAGCAGGGTTTACGCAAGGGAAAGGCTTGCCAGAGATTCCGATGTACACAAGCAAAACTTACGAGGACATTGCTACCTATATCCAAAACCAATTGAGGGGAATTGGAATTCCAATAAAACTAGAAATCGTGTTACCGGCATTTCAGCGCGAGTTGATGTCAAAATCGCAAGCATCATTTTTCAGAGGCTCGTGGATTGCCGATTATCCTGATGCGGAAAGCTATCTCGCGATGTTTTATAGCGGACATGGCGCACCACCCAACTATACCCGATTTAATAATGCAATTTTCGACAGCCTTTATTTGAAAGCTTTGAATGAAAATATCGATTCTATCCGTTACGATCTATACCGGCAAATGGATAACATCATTATTTCGGAAGCCATAGTCGTTCCGCTTTTTTATGATGAGGTAGTTCGTTTTGTAAGAAAAGGCGTTGAAGGTTTACAGCCAAACCCGATGAACTTGCTGGATTTGAAAAGAGTCAGCAAGGATTAATCTTTCTTTGGGAATGTTGCTTTAAGTTCTTCCCATACTTCTTGCATGGCGCTATTCGTCTCTTTTGAATGTTCCGTTTCTTTAATGCTTTCTTCCAGATAGTTTATTCTTTTCTCAGTGACCGGATGTGTGCTCATGAATTCTAGCTCGTCAGCGATGTCACCTTCTTTCATTAAGTTTTCAAACAACTTGACCATCCCATTCGGATCAATGTTGTTGTGGTATAATATTTTCAGCCCTTCCATGTCAGCTTCTTTTTCAAGACCGCGGGAGAATGACATGGAACGAATGGTATTCATGTTTTCAATCACAATCGTTGTGAGGCCGTTCACATCGTTCAGTAGAATTGAAATGAAAATGTAGCTTGACAAACTGCGAAAAAGTGATCGGAGCGTGTGCCGTTCATTAACATGAGAAACTTCGTGTGCGATCAATCCCATCAGTTCAGAATAATCCTCCATGTCTTCCATAATTCCGGAATAGATCAGGATATATCCTCCGGGCATGGCGAAAGCATTTTTCTGGCCGTAATCAACTACTGTGAAATGAAGCTCGTACGGTGATTG
>CAYOYI010000252.1:0-6242 GCA_964408105.1 uncultured Chitinophagaceae bacterium
AATGAAAATCCTGTGGACGAAGCGGGCTGAAAAGAAATTCAGCGGCATCATTGAATATGTGCGGAAAGAATGGGGCGAAAAAGTGAAAGATGCTTTGTTCAAAAGACAGACGATTTTCTGAAACTGCTTGAAAAATTTCCTGAGATAGGTTCGGTAGAAGTAGAAGATAAAAACATCAGAGGCTATACCCTCACTAAGCATAATCGGGTGTTCTACAGAGTCAAGAACGACAAGATCGTTCTTCTTACATTTTTTGATAACCGGCAAAATCCTAAGAAAAAGCCTAAGTAGTTATTGGAAATCAGACACTAATCCCTTTGGAGAGAATTTTCGTCTCTATTTTTTCTATCCAATCAAAATAATTTTCACCCGGATTTTCTGAAATCTTTGATTCCAATTTCCTCGTGATATTCGTTGCATCTTCAGCAGAAACACCACCCCAAATCTTGCAAGCCAATTCCGCATCTTTAGTAAGGCTGTTAGCTGCAATTCTGACTCTTGCTGCAAGCGCTGCTCCTGCCGCCAACTGCACCTGATATGTTGAAGCATAGCTGAATAAGTTTTTCAAAACCTCTTCATCACAACCGCCAACAAAAGTGACCGCAATTCCCACGCCTCTCCAAAGATCAGCGCGCCTGCCGGAGTCAAAACTTTCAACCAAAGCGCGAGTTCTGTTTGCATCACCCTGGCTGAAATACCAAAGTGCTCTTCCAATTCCCTGATTACAAGCCTTCAGCGCTTTTCCTTCAATGTATTCCGGCAACTGATGCATTCTGACTGAACGTCTTTGCCGAAAAATGCCCTCGTAATATCCGCATCCGTCCGCAACACGATAGCGCAGCAACGGATTCAATTTTGGGAGTATTGGTGATAGCAAAACATTTTGCTGAGCAACAGCCCAGCCAAGTCCAACATGTGCATGGACTGAATGCTCTTTTGCCGGACCATTTGCAAATTCCTGCCAGGCCTTTAATTCATTATCAATTGCAAAATCTTTGAGTGCAAATGACATCGCTGCGGCTTCATAAGCTATCGAACGGTACTCTGCCTCTTCCTTTTCAAGACCCGCAACTATCGAATCAACATTCGATTCATTAGCACAAAATTCCAGAGTGCTTTGAAAAAGAGATTTGATCTTTTCTATTCTGGCAGCAACGCCATTCGTCTCAGGCATGAGCAAGTTCTTTCTTTCCGTAAAACCACATAAGCGCAACATCTTTCTCGATGGCCTCACTAGGTACAATTGCTGCATCGCTTTCAGTATCCAGTTCAATACCTTCATTATTACCAAGAGTTATCGTGTAGGGATTTACTTTCATATCTGGAGAAGTTCCGTGCGCATGAGTGCTCACCAATCTGAAAATTGCCACCGCGACTTGTTCGAGCAGGTTCATATTTTTTGCAATCTGCTGAACCAACTCGTTGGGTTCACGCTGTACCTCAATAGTTTTCTGCCACGTCTTCATGAAATCAAGATCGAACGGATCAATATATTGTCCGGAGATAACTTCCGTATCGAACTGACGCCAGTCTAAAAACAATTGCTGCATTCTGTCATTCAACATTCCGAATTTTCTACCCAAGCTGTCGGGTGCCGAGAAGAGCTCTTTTATCAGGCGCAGGTTAACGAAGCCTTTGTTTGCAAAAACATGAGCATGCACCGCCCAGTAGATCGCCCAATCCCACATGATCTTAACCACCATAATTTGCGTGTGCCCCATGAGCACATACTTGTTTTTGTAAACCGGAATCCAGTTGTCTACAATATTCAGGTGCGTCTTTTCATAAATGAGTGCTCGCAACCCAATGTCTTCACCAGCGAGATCACGCAGAATAAGGTCTGACAACCAAGTATTGTTCATCGCGATGAAATCGGAACCGGGAGAATACAACGGATCCAGAAATGCTCCGGACTCACCGGTTACGCCCCAACGATCTTCGGAATAAACCTTTTTCGTGTGATGCGCATAATGTTTCAATACTTTAAAATCCATTAAGCCATCTCCCCTGCCCATAGGCTCAAGCATCTTGTAACAAAGTGGTTCATTTTTCTTCAGCCATTCCAAAGACTTCTCATAAGTGTTGATCTCCTCAAAAGGATGATAAGCCGGATCTGCCACAATACCGATGCTGGTATTTTTTGTTCCCAATGGAATAATCCAAACCCAATAGCCGGTATCCATAAAGTGAACCGTACTCAGATATCTGAGGTGAGGCTCCAAATAAGATTTCCAGCTGTTATCCTCAGACCAATCATCCACATCAACCACTCCCTTCAATCTCCACCAAACCGCATTGGTGGCGTGGTCCATCGGTTCCTGAAATTGAAGTTTGCGTTTCAATATACTTGCACGGCCTGATGCATCAGCCACCCATTTTGCATTGACTTTCACATCCTGCCCCTCTTTATGATAAGTCACGCTATGTCCGTCTCTTGAAATATTTACATCGGTAACACGAGCACCTAAAACATGCTCGGTTCCTTTTTCCATCGTGAGCTTAGCCATGTAATTTTCCAGGGTACCTCTGTCCAACTGGTGGCTGGGAACAGGAAGACGCAGCCTCGGGCCAAATTCCAATCGAGTTGTTATGTCCTCTTTATTATCAGACTTAAAGAAGAATCGCAAACCATGTTTTGGAAGTTCAAACTCCTCAAGGTATCCTTTAAGATCAAGTACCTCACGCAAATAATGCGTAGCAAGCTCAACAGTTGACTCTCCAACTTTAAAAGCAGCTTCGGGCGCTTCAGTTTCTCTTCTTTCCAGAATTAAAATTGAAATGTCAGGTTTCTCTTTTTTCAATTGAAGGGAAAGCGTCAGCCCGGCAAGGCCACCGCCCAGGATCACTACGTCATACTGTTTTTGCATATCAAGAAATTATTTTGGTCAATTTTCTACTGCTTTATTCAAATCTATGAACGCCTGCTTTTCCACTTCAGCAATTTCATCCAGGATGTCCGCCATTTGGTTGAAATCCTTCTGCTCAGTGAGGCGTCCTTTATAAATTCCGGCAGCATGAACTGCAGAAGACCGCCACAGGTCTCCGGATTTGGTGAATCGTTCTGAGATCGTCAGGAATTTTTCATTCGGCACATATTTATATGCCTCCTGTAAAAACGCTGCATAGATAAATCTAAAACCGCCACCACCAGTACCGATCTCTTCCTGCATCCTAACCAGTTGAGCTAGATATGCACCGGCTTTTTTAAGTCCAAGGCTATCGCGCCATTTTCTGATCTTCTTTGCTGTATAACGAATGCCTCCAGTGCCGATAAATGGAACCGGAATTTTCACCATATCCCAATGGCTGCGCTTTATGCCTTTAATAATAGCCTCCTGAATCTCTTTGTCTGAAATGGTCTTGGTTTCTTTCGGGTAATACAACTGTCCCCGTGGAGAAAACGCGCCTTTTGCAAATCGAACCCGTTCCAGCTCATAAGGCGTAAGTGTCGTGGTTGTCTCCATCACAGGATCACTGACCAGATAGTGTCCGTTCTCTCTGCCGTAAACAACAAGGTTGTGCGCGTTAAAATGAAAGCGATATTCTTTTGGAAAGTATGGAAGGAAATAAACACCCACCTGGCAGCCAACCGGCTGCCCGGCATTCAACCGTGCCATCAATTCATCTTCAGCTTTTTTGTGGGAGCTGAATGTTTTTCTTGCTACCGGAATACCCAGAGAAGTACAAGTTCTTTTAAATATTGTTCCCGGAGAACTTCGAAACGAGATCGCAGGTGCATTATTGACTTTTAAAAAAGGGATGTAAATGAAAAACATTCCCGACCCTATTCCAAAAGCCAACGGCTCAGTCAATTGCTCAAGACCATAGTGTCGAAGCAAATTGACGGTAACGCCATTTTCGCAATGTGCTGACTGAATATGTTTGAAATCAACTTCCACTGTGCCGCATGTTTTTCAGGTCGTCAACGCTCACCTCAAAAATCTCAGCATACTTCTTCAATTTTTGCTCTGAAAGATTTTTGAAAACCGATGGCTTTAAATGTCTTTTGACCTGCCATTTCCAAAAACCAGAATAATCTGCAAGAATGGCGACATCCATCAACCTTAGTTCCATGAAATAATATAATGGACTGAATTCCCCCGCTTCCACTTTTTGCTTTGCCTCTTGCACTCTTTCCTTAATGACGTCCCAGGCTATATCGAGCGCTGTCACCTTGATATCCCATCCTCGACTAAGCTCTGTGGTGTATTCTCCTTTTTCATTCAGAGCATATACTTTTTCCCGTGTCATTTTTTCCAGATGGCTGGGGTCCTGTGGTATTTCTTTTTGCTTCATAGCTGAAAATAACTCAGCAAACGGTCAAATGTCCGAAGACATAAGAGAACCTGGAGCTTTCCGGAACAGAGATTAGAATCGTATTTCCTTTCTTCAACATCCCTTTTTGCAGCATTTCCTCCAGCATAACATAGATAGCGGCTGCGCCAATGTTCCCTTTAGATGTAAGATTGGTAAACCATTTCTCCTGGGGAATATTGAAACCAATGTCTTCGAATTTTTTGGCAATCTTACTTCTGAAATATTCGCTGGACATGTGTACGAGAAAATAATCCAGGTCTTCCACTTTGTGGCCTTTTCTTAAATAAGTCTCTTTCAAATAATCCGTGCCAAGATTGACAATATTTTGGTCAAGCAATTTCAAATCCTGCTTGATCGCCATGATGGACTGATTCACCAATTCATCAGACTTGTAATCCATCCAGCTTTTAATAGTGCCATCCTCCAATTTATCAGCGCCCATATACATGCAGGTTTCAGCCATGTTCGCAAAAGAATATCCAATGAGCCAGTCAATGCGGATGCTTAAACCATTCTCGTTTGGCTTTGACGATAGCAGCGCTGCTCCTGCCCCATCGCTCAGCATCCAGCGAAGGAATTCTTTTTCAAAAGCGATCATCGGATTGTTTTCCAGTGCGGCCAGCCTTTGAGCCTCTACTTCAAACACATGCTTTCGCATCACGGCTGACAAGCGCTCAGAGCCCGATGCAATGGCTGTATTTATTTCGCCTGATTTTATCGCCTGATAAGCGTATTTCAATGAATGCATCCCTGAACAGCAAACTCCTGCAGCAGATACCACTTCAATGGTTCCAAGCTCAGGCACCCAGCCATGCACCATCACAGCATGAGAAGGCATCATTTGGTCGGGCGTTGACGTGCCGCAACTCAGCAGTTCAACTGTTTTTAAATTTTCAGGGTCGTTCTTAAAAAGCTCTTTTATTGCAAGAGCCGCCATTTGAGCATTGGTGTGCGTGGTTTTTCCGGTTTTATCGGAAGCATAATGCCTCGTTTTAATTCCATTATTGCGCAACACGATTGCCTTTGAACGCGAAGCCCGTTCGTTGATAAGCCCCATGTATTGCTCCATTTCATCATTGGGGACGGGATCGTTAGGCAAAAAGCCGGCAACTCTATTAATATAAACCTGATTCAACTCCATTTACAATGCTGTCAAACTGCTGAATAATATGCTTTCTTTCTTTTAATCTGCGAGCCGGAAAACGGCCTGAATAAAATTGTGTTGATGGTCAAAACAATAGGCGCTGCAATAAATAAGGCAATCAGCAGATAATACTTGAAAACAACCAACCACGCAGAACGGTTTTTCCTTTTTGAAATAAATCGCGCCCAAAGATAAAACAACCTTCCGGCACGCGCTTCGATAAACATCAGGTTGGATTTCAGCTCTATTGCTCCGTTTGCAACAAGCTTAGGCTGCAGGACACCGAAATCATCATTTGTTAACGACTGATTCACTAATTCGCCAAATTTCTGTGCCCCAAGAATTTCCTTTTCCCGAATACCCGGAACAGGAAATATTCCCCACAGGCTATCCTTTTTGCCGTAAAACATCCAATACAAGATGGTGATTGCGCTGATAAGGTTGGCACTCTTATCAACCAGCGCAATATTCCCGACCAGTCTGGCACCGGCTTCTTTCAGCATCGGCTTCACTTTTTCCTGCGCATTGAGCCACATATTCCTTGCACCAATTAAAGTTATCACCGGAGTGTCCTTTAGGATGGCCTTCACCTTGGGATGCTTTAGTAAAGATGTTGCAGGCAAGCTTGGGGAAAGGAACCAGGGCTGATAGGCAAAAATCACCAGATCGTATCGCTGCTCTTTAAAACTGAGCTCTTTAAGTGGAATCGGTTCACACAGCACACAACCCGGCATGACATCAAAGAAGCGTGGACCGTCCCAGGGAAAGGCATAAGGCTCAG
>CAYOYI010000253.1:0-6218 GCA_964408105.1 uncultured Chitinophagaceae bacterium
AATGGTCAACCTGCCAGGCTCGAATAATGTCAATGAATCATATAGAGAAGCTGAACCAGTAGCGGTGGCATTAATAGGAGAAGAAACTACCACTGAAATCACAATTAATGTAGATAACCAGGATACTTGCTATAAGCCCAACTGCCGGACCGTTGTGACTGAGCGCAGGGAAACCACGGCCATCCGGGATCCGCTCGCATTGGATTGGGACACGATACCCACCTTAGTTGATACGTTGTCATACTGTGATCCTGCAGCCACTTGCAGTGATACTACTGTTGCCCTGGATTATGATGATACATCCTCAGTGCGAAATGCCGTAGCAGACTTATGGGATACGCTTGCCTCATTTGATGCTCATACCGCAAGAATCAGGTTGGTTGTGAATGATGCTCCATGCGCGGCTTTTTGCGGAACGCTGTATGAACTTTTGCCGGCCGCTTACGGAACCATTTATCTCAATAACGGCTGTGACTCCTCATGGGTTTATCTTGCCGATGGCTCACCCGAATTCACAACCGATTCATCGCATTATTTAACATCAGATGGCTGTCCGGTAACAAGCTATGCAGAGTCGGTGGTACCATTAGCATTCTCTGCAGGGGATACCATAACGGGACAAACCAGCGGGGCGGTAGCGGTTGTTAATTCTCATGACGGGGCTGGCAATATCGCTTTCACGCAGATCACCGGAAAATTCACTGACGGAGAAGTTATTGCTACGAGTGATACACTGAAGTCTGCGATGTACATTGTGTATGATACAATGTATGTCAACATTCTGGCTGATACATCCATTGTGAACACTTTTGCCGATACATCCTATGTCAATATTTACAGCGACACAAGTTATGACAATCTTGATACGGTATATACCACTGTAACTACGGTGAAAGATCCCTCGATAGTTGACACCGCTTACAATTTTCAGGGATACAAGCTGTACCAATTGAAAAATTCAGAAATCAGTGTTCAGGAGTTGAATGATGTAAGCAAAGCGCGTTTGATTGGCCAGGTAGACATTCGGGATGGCATTAGTAAGATCATCAACTATTCCTTTGACCCAATTCTGAACGCAGATGTTCCTATGCTGATGGTGGAAGGGGCTGATAATGGGTTAAGAAAAAGTTTTGACATCAAAGAAGATCAGTTTGCCACCGGGTCAAAAACGGTGGTGAATTACAAAACTTATTACTTCACCGCGATTGCCTACGCATACAATAATTATAAACCCTATGATATTTCAGCCACTAACCCCAGTGAAAGGGGACAAGCCAAGCCATATCTTCAGGGCAGAAAGAACTATCAGGTTTACACAGGGATTCCGCACAAACCCGAACCGGGAAGAGGCGGAACGGAAATATTAACTCAATATGGTGACGGGGTAAGAATTATCCGTATCGAAGGCGAGGGCAACAGCGGAATTAATCTCCAATTAACCGACTCGTCCGTTGCTAACATACTAAACAGTCCCAATCATTTCTATGGACAGATCGAATACAAAGAAGGCATGGGACCGATTGACGTAAAGATTTTTGATCCGATGAAGGTAAAGAATGCCGACTTTATATTTACCATGCAAAACGATTCTACGAGGTGTTACAGCCTTCGTGGTGCGAGTGACTGCAACTTTATCAGCCCTGGAGCAAAATGGAAGTTGACGATACGCGAGGCCGGAGCTTTAATCGATCAAGTAATTGAATCAGAAAAGGACATACATGATTTTAGCGAGCAATTGATCGCAGATTACGGCATCTCGATAAACCTGAGGCAGGTTACCCTTCCGGGTAAGGCTCCAAATGGGCTTACAGATTCGTCAGGATATATTGCCGCAAATGGGTTTATTGCGGCTACCATAGAATACGACAATCCGCTGAAGCGGTGGCTGACCGGGGTTGTTGATGGGTCCAATGTGCAGACCCCCGAAAATTGGATCCGGGCCGGACAATATGCAGAAGCAGTACCGTCTCCCGGCACTGACCCCCCAACTTACTTAGAAGGATTCTTTGATGATCATTTATACCGGTATGCGGATGCCAGCGGAAAAGGATATACTGTTTTTTATGACCCCAATGCGGTCTTTGGAAGTGCATTGGGAGGAACCTGGGCGCCATATGCTTTGGCAACAAATCGGGTCAATCAGGGAATATATAACAATATCCCGCGTAAATGGAATACTCCTTATACTTTCGGTCCCGCGTTCTTGTCTAGATATAAGGTGAATTTATCCAGCCTCACCAGCATTAGCAATTTCAGGATTACCGAAAATAACCTGGATATCCTGCGCAGCGTTGATGTAGTGCTTACTAATAAAAAGGAATTGTGGACGCGATGCGTGGTGATAGAATTAGGAGAGGATAGTGCGCTTACCGAAGGCAATTCCATGAAAGGGCAGATCAGGATGGCAAAATCCTGGGATAGATACCTTGGTTATCACGGCCAAAACCAACTGCCTAATGATACCGGGCGCTCATGGTTCCCGGGTTATGCTATCAACGTGGAAACCGGAGAACGCCTCAATATTATGTTCGGTGAGGACTCCTGGTTAATTGCGGAGAACGGAAGGGACATGATCTGGAATCCTACTTCCGATGAACGAAGCCCGGTTCCTACAAGCCAGCCTCTCTTTGGAGGCAAACACTACATATATATTATGAACACCCGCTATGATGAAGGAGCAGCTTTGCAGCGTTCAATGCTGGATAGCTTTAATTTATTCACCGTAATTGGCGGGGTAGGCAATAATCGTATTGTCACCACAGAACTTAATAACTCGGTTTATAACAAGATCATGTGGGTGTCTATGGCGGAGGTAGCTCCGGGATATGAATTGTTATCAACTGTAGATGGCATCGTGCCCAACAAGGCGACAATCAGGCTGCGGGTGAACGTCCCTTATAAGAAGTTCTTTGTGGATGGTTCCAACAATGGTGCGCCTATGTACACCTTTTCTACAAAAGGACTGAATACGAAGCTTCAGCAGGTGGAAGTGGCTAAATCGGCATGTGACCTGGTAAATGTAGTGCCTAATCCCTACTATGCTTACTCGGCCTACGAAACAGGCCAGTTGGACAACAGGATAAAGATCACCAATCTGCCGGATAATTGCACAGTAACTATTTACACCCTCAATGGTGTGGTTATCAGAAGATTTGAAAGGGCTGTGGCCAGTGATATTTCAGAGGGGGCACCGGTGTCTAAACTAAACTTAGATAGCACTATTGACTGGGATTTGAAAAATGACAAAGACATCCCTGTTGCCAGCGGGATTTATTTGATCCATGTGAAGGCGGACGGGGTTTGCGAAAGAGTGGTGAAATGGTTTGGAGCGTTGCGGCCGACAGATCTGGATACTTTTTAATGAGCTTAAACATCTGCAAGAAATGACAATGATGAGAAAAATTTTTATTACGGTAGTAATCGCATTGAGCGGTTGTGCCGCATGGGCGGGCAACCCTGACCGTGCAGGGGAGTCAGGAGCACCAGAGTTAACGATCACGCCCTGGATACGTCTTGCAGGCTTGCATGGCATGAACAACTCCAGGGTGTTTGGTATTGAGGCAATGAACTCGAACATTGCTGGAATGGCCTTTACCAGGAAGACTGAATTCGTTTTTTCCAGAGCTCATTGGCTTCAGGGTTCCGATGTTTACATCAATTCCGCAGGTATTGCCCAGCGGTTCGGCAAAAACAGGGCAAACGTTTTAGGATTGAGCATCATGTCATTTGATTTTGGGAATATCCAGCGCACCACAACTTCTAATCCGGATGGAGGCCTCGGGGAATTTAAACCACAGTTCTTTAATATCGGCATTGCTTTCTCGCGGGAATTTTCCAAGAGAATTTATGCTGGTGTTTTGGTTAAGCTCATTTCGGAAAAAATTGATGACTTAGCTGCATTTGGCTTTTGCGTTGACTTGGGAATACAATATGTAACAGGAAAACTGGATAATGCCCGGTTTGGCATTGCATTAAGAAACGTGGGCACACCAATGAGTTTTAGCGGTGATGGACTTGTGTTCAGAGGAGAGTCTCCTGAAGGTGACTACCTGCAATCGGTTAGCCAGCGTACAGCCAAATATGAACTGCCGTCTTTGCTCAACATTGGCGCGTCCTACGATCTTTATCTCGACAACATTAAGAACGACAAAACACTGCCTTATCATCACAGGCTTTCTATTATTGTGAACTACACTGCATACTCTTTTGGAAAGGATAATGTTGGTGGCGGACTGGAGTATTCCTGGAGGGACTATGTTATGATCCGTGGTGGATACAGGTGGGAGAAGGGAATAACGGACGATGCGCAAAGAACAACTGTATTTACAGGCTTCAGTGCCGGGGCTTCTTTCCAGTTCCCGCTGAAGAAAGGAAAAGAACATCCTCCGACTATCGGGCTGGATTATGCTTTCCTTGCAACAAGTCCATTCAGCGGAGTACACTACTACGGTTTGAGGTTTAACCTGTAATTATTACCTTTACATTATTAAAAGTGAAACGTTTCTTTCGGGGAACGTTTCGTTTTTTAATCAAGCCGGTAACGTAAAATGCAAATGTATTTATTCAAGCAAGCATCCAAAGAGACCTGCTCCGGAATAATGGCCGTTCCGGTTTGTTTTTATTCAATTAATTAAATCCCTTTAAATGGCAGACTTACATTACATGACCCCTGAGGGGTTGGAGAAGCTTAAGCAAGAGCTTAACCACCTGAAGACAAAAGCGAGAAAAGATATTGCTCAGGAAATCGCAGAGGCCAGGGCAAAAGGTGACCTTTCTGAGAACGCAGAGTACCATGCTGCAAAGGAAGCTCAAGGTCATCTCGAGGCAAAGATTGCTCAACTAAATGAGGTTGTAGCAACTGCCCGGATAATGGAAACGACAAGCAGAGACACGTCATCAGTGGTAATTCTGACCACAGTTGAAGTGAAAAACCTGAAGGTCAACAAGACCTTTAAATACACATTGGTTTCTGAAAATGAAGCGGATATCAAGATCGGAAAGATTTCAGTAACCTCTCCGATAGGTAAAGGTTTACTTGGAAAAACGAAAGGTGAAACTGCAGAGATAAATACCCCCGGAGGGATGATCAAGTTGAAGATATTGTCAATCTCCTAGTAATGGCCAGTATCTTCACAAGGATAGTAAATGGGGAAATCCCTTGTTATAAAGTAGCAGAAACGGAGAACTGCTTTGCTTTCCTTGACATCAATCCTTTAGCTAAAGGGCACACGCTAGTGATCCCGAAAAAAGAGATTGATTACCTGTTTGATGTAGATGACCGGCTATACAGTGAGCTATTTTCCTTTTCAAAGAAGGTTGCCCATTCTATAAAGGCTGCAATTCCCTGCAGTAGGGTGGGAGTAGCGGTGATTGGTTTGGAGGTGCCTCACGCTCACATTCATCTTTGCCCGATCAATGGCATTCATGATCTGAGCTTTTCAAATCCGAGAGTTAAGCTCTCGAAAGAAGAATTTCAGGAAGTGGCGGATGCGATAAAAGCAAAGTTTGAAGCCTTATCGAACTAGCTTCATTTCATCTCGGGCCTTATCTCCCAGAAAGAAAAAGTCAAGACTAAAGGCGAGGAACGTATATCCTTCGCTGATCTTTTCCTGCATCTTTTTATGATCGGGCTGGATGACGTGAAAGCCCAGCGGAAAATTTTTCTGCTTGCAGGCGGCTTTCACAGCATCTACTCTTTCTTTCAATAGAGGGCTGTCAAGTTGTCCAGCGATCCCGAGCGATCCTGAAAGGTCATAAGGCCCTATGATGGTGCCATCAATTCCAGGTGTGCTGATGATGGAATCAATATTTTCAACCGCTTTTACGTGCTCGATCTGAGCAATAACTATTGCCTCATCCTCGAGCCATTTTTTATAGTCATCAAATCCGGTCCCGAATTTTTGCGCGCGGGCTAAACCCACTCCTCTTTTTCCCGCAGGAGGATATTTAACAAAACTCACTGCCTGTTCTGCATCTTGTTTTGAATTCACCATTGGAACTATCACTCCGTCCGCACCTGCGTCCATTACTCTCTTAATTATTACTTCATCATTTTTCCCAACCCTTACCAGCGCTTTCACTCCCTTACCCTGAATGATCGCGATCAGTGTTTGAGCGGTTTCAAAATCAATAGGGCTGTGTTCCATATCAATGGTGAGCCAGTCGAACCCAGCGGAGCACAGAATTTCGGCAACCGATGGGTGCCCTATTGTGATCCA
>CAYOYI010000254.1:0-6156 GCA_964408105.1 uncultured Chitinophagaceae bacterium
TTTGATCTGTTTGGTTTATTGTTAAAAAATATACTCAGCAATGCAAAACCCACGGTTTTGGGTTTAAGAAAACCGAAAGGGGATGCAAGATTAGCCAATAGTCGGGGAGCGCTTGTGCTTTTAACATTTTTAGGCAGTATTTATATACTGATTGCCTTAAAATGTGCATAAGATGTTATCAACTTTTATGCAATTGTTGACAACCCGGACGCGTTTAACATTAACTTAAAGAACGGGTCGTAATATTCAATCCCGGATCTCAGTTGACAGCAGAAACACATTCAATGGAAGTATTTGTAATTATCGCAGAACGCAGCGGAATTTATGAATTCCACGGCATCGGGCTGAGCGAGGATGATGTACGCGATAAAAAGCGGGGGCTGCATCATGCAATTATTCTGAAAGAAGAAATTGACGAAGGGCGTTTGGTTGATGGTGAAATATATGTGGCCGGTGCGTATGACATCTGCTGCGACCATGCCGACTACCGGGGCATCTATTACTCAATTGCGGAAGCAAGGCGCGCAGCGGGAAACCCGAGTTTTATTTTTGCACATCATTTGCCGGTGCATCATCATGATCTTGAGCATCAGCATTGATGCCCACGGCCGAGGCGCTATAAGTAAGCGCTATCTTTTCCGCCTTTTTTGATCTTTCTTTCCTCCTTTCTTTTCACAAAACCGATCAGGAATTTTTTGAACCCTGGGATGTCCTTCATTTTAGGGTTCTTGCCCTTATCCTTATAGCGGTCAAAGAAATATTTTGTTGATAGCACAGCAAAAGCCGCGCACGTATTATGATCGAGATAGTCGCTGAGGTTATTGAGTTTGATGTGCTTAGCTCCAAGCGCTTTCATATCACGGTATGCGGCCACTGAGTTCATGAAATTTACCTCACGGTCGCCTTCACAATAGCAGAGTTGCACGGGAGCCTCCGGCTTCCAACAGGTGAGATTGTTTTCGGCAAGACAATGCTTGAATTCAAAATCAGGATTGTTCAGATATTCATCAATCCAGTTTTGCTTCACGACATCCTTTGGAATCTTAGGCATCAACTTGTCAAGGTCATAAAGCGTTCTCTTTTTGTTGTGTTCAAAAAAGTTAGGTAGCAAAGTATCATAAGGCTCCCTGAAAATAGAATAAGGATCATTTACGTCTAACATTCCGTAGGCTTCTTGATAGGAGAGAAGAAGGTAGGGGAGATAGAACGGCCGGGGATATTCTTCGAACATATACTTCTCCTGCTCACCGGTCATGTCATAAGCGCCTGACATAGGCGATGATGCCGTCACCTGGAATCGAGGGTCATCCAGTTCCTGGATATATTTGTGCGCAGCCATTGATGCATGGCCTCCCTGTGAATAGCCGGTGAGAAACAATTGTCCGTTATGCTTTAATCCCAGGGTTTTATTCAATTCGTCAACGGCATAAAGCATATAAATGAATGAATAAGCTTCCGACCATGCGTGCTGGTAAAGATGCTTGCCTTCACCTTTCCCAATTCCATAATAATCCGGATAGAAGGCAGCATAGCCGTCCGTGGCGAATATCAGACAGATATTCTGCTGCGCATCATTGTCGCTTATATCCCTGTGCTTGTGTATTTGCGTTCCATGCCCGAACATCATGTAAGGAACCGGATTGTCAACTTTAGGCACGTAATAGATCCCCGATGCATTTCGCCATGTGCTGTCAACCCATTGCACTTTGTAAATGATTTCATACACATCTACACCGTTTTTCACCGGCATTGCAATTTTCGGGATGCCTTTTTGCTTCCACAATGCTGAAATAGTTTCCACCGTGTGAGATTGAACCAATTCATGACTAACCAGGAATGACTCGGGAGCTTTCGATGCAAAAGCGATTGGACAGGCGAAAACGGTGATAACAAAGAACAGGTGTTTCATGTTTGGTTAAGAAATTGGTTTACAAATGCTGAAGTTGTCCAAAGTTAATTTCACAACATTAACCAAACACGGAATTACAGGAGATTTAACATTATCCTTTCAAAATGAGAATCATGAATAGAAAACGGCTAAACTTGGCGCATGGGAAATCCCACTTCTATTAAAATCGTTATTGTAGGCATGGTCATCGTTGTGGCTTTGGTCATCTACGGCTATTACCAGGATTACAAACGTAGTAAATCGGATATGTGATTCAGGTGATTGGCTTTTTCAATTCACGCAGCAAATAACTGTAGGCCTTTGCAATCACTTTGCTGTATGATTCCCCTTCAAACTGCTGCATATTGTTGTTTGATTTGTCAGTAAGTATCAGAATAAAACTCTCGTCTTCATTCATATCCAGTGACACAGTGTATTTCTGCAGCAGGGTTTTTAGTTTGGTAGTATTTCGCATGGTGCAACTATAAGCAAACGATTGTTGTTAATTTGGCTTTCCCTCACTAAATTGAAGCCAACATCTAAACTAATGAAGACGTTAATGATCATTTTGATCACAGCTTTTTCTTTGGGTTCATTCGCCCAGGAAACCCTGGATTGGCAATTAGACATCAAGCAGGCGGTTGATATCTCTATCAAAGAAAAAAAGCCTCTGTTTCTGTTTTTCACCGGCAGCGACTGGTGCGGGGTTTGCAAGAAATTGCAGAATGAAGTTTTTGCCTATCCTCAGTTCAAAGAATGGGCAGATAAGAATGTGGTGCTTGTTGAACTGGACTTCCCGAGGAACAAAGAGCCGGATCCCCGATACAAAGATCAAAACCAGACCATGAAGAATATTTTTGGTGTAAACAGCTATCCCACCATAGTTTTTGTAACGCCAACAAAACGGCAGGAGGATATTTATTACTCCAGGATCGGTTCAATAGGGTATAAGCAAGGCGGGCCTGACGCTTGGCTCAAGGCTGCGGGTCAGATAATTCCCACACAGAATTGAACTTAAACAGCAGCTTCGGTTTTGAATTCCGAGTTGAGGTGGAACTTTATTTCAGGCCAGTCCTCCTGCATGATCTTGAGCATCCAGGCTGATTCCGCCATGAACACGAGATGCTCGTCTTTATCTATATATATATAGTCAGCCTTCAGGCGGCAGAATTCCTTTAACCTCGCCTCATTATCCGAGGTTACCCAGCAGGCTTTGTGCAGGTTTAGCGGCCGGTAGGTACAGGATGCTTTATACTCGTGCAGTAACCGGTGCTGAATAACGTCAAACTGCAATTCTCCAACCGTTCCGATCACCTTCCTGTTGCCATGCATCTGAGTAAAAAGCTGAGCCACGCCCTCTTCGGTAAGCTGATGAATTCCCTTATCCAACTGCTTAGTTTTCAGCGGGTCAGTATTGATCACCTCACGGAATATTTCAGGAGAAAAGCTTGGAATCCCTTTAAACTGCAGTTGCTCGCCTTCGGTTAGGGTATCTCCAATTTTAAAATTTCCGGTATCATATAATCCAATCACATCACCCGGATAAGCTTCCTCAATAATGCTCTTTGCTGAGGCAAGAAAGGAGGCCGGGCTGCTGAATCTGAATTCCTTTTTAAGCCTGGTATGATAGAAGAATTTATTTCTTTCAAATCTCCCGGAACATATTCTTAAAAATGCAATCCTGTCGCGATGGCGGGGGTCAATGTTTGCATGAATCTTAAAAACAAAACCGGTGAACTTTTCCTCAGTGGGATAAACCGTGCGTTCTGTTGTCTCGCGGGGTTGAGGCTGTGGGGCAATGTCAATGAAAGTATCGAGGAGCTCCTTCACACCGAAGTTATTGATTGCACTTCCGAAAAACACCGGAGCGATCACACCGTTGAGATAATCTGTTACATCCAATTGATGATACACCCCTTCAATCAGGGTTACATCTTCGCGCAACTTATCAGCATCATCAGTGCCAACTTGCTTATCCAGCGTGCCGTCATTCAATTCTGAGATCGAGATAATGTCGGTTTCCACCTTTTGGCTGCCCGCCCTGAAGAGGTCAAGCGTTTTATCGAACAGATTATAAACCCCTTTAAAATCACTACCCATGTTAATAGGCCAACTTAATGGGCGAACAGCGATTTGCAGCTTCGCTTCTAATTCATCAAGAAGGTCAAACGGATCTTTGCCCACGCGGTCAAGTTTGTTGATGAAAATAATAACGGGAGTTTTTCTCATGCGGCAGACTTCCATCAGTTTCTCTGTCCGCTCCTCAACGCCTTTCACGCAGTCCACTACTATAATAGCGCTATCAACTGCTGTAAGTGTCCGGTAGGTATCTTCGGCAAAATCTTTGTGGCCGGGAGTGTCCAAAAGATTGATAAGCAGGTTTTTATACTCAAACGACATCACAGAAGTAGCCACAGAAATTCCTCTTTGCCGCTCGATTTCCATAAAATCAGAAGTAGCGGTTTTTCTGATCTTGTTTGATTTGACTGCACCGGCAGTTTGAATAGCTCCCCCGTACAGCAGGAATTTCTCCGTCAGGGTAGTTTTACCCGCATCCGGGTGGCTGATGATGGCAAAAGTCCGTCTTCGCTGTATTTCAGTTTGAAAGCTCATGGAAATTGGGCTGCAAAAGTAGATAAAATAAGATGGTAAGTGATCTGTCCACTGGCTGGCTCAAATCAAATGTTAAAAGTTGGTAAATTGCCTGAAACTGCCTGCACTTGCTCTGATCTTTTGCCTACATTTGTGCGTAATAACTCACTAAACAAAAATTTATGAAAAACTTCATGGCGGTAGTATTATTTGGACTGCTCACTGCTAACCTTTTCGCGCAGGATGCTCCTGCCGGTGACGAAAAGCCAGTGATGACTTTTGAAAACGAAACGATCGATTACGGCACGATAATCCAGGATTCAGATGGCGCCCGCGAATTCAAATTCACAAATACAGGAAGCATTCCTTTGGTGATTAATAACTGTCAGGGCACATGCGGATGTACTGTTCCGAATTGTCCAAAGGAGCCAATTCAGCCGGGAGAAACAGCTACCATCGGTGTTAAATATGCTACTAACCGCTTGGGCCAGTTCAATAAGGGAATAAAAATCTACTCTAATGCCACTCCTGCCGACCAGCCATTAATGATCCACATAAAGGGTAATGTTCTTCCGAAGGAAGGTGGAGCACAAGATACAAAGGAAGAAGATCATACCGGGCACAACCACTAAAGAGATATTACTGAACCGTAATAATAAAAAGGCCCCGAATCGGGGCTTTTTTATTTTGGTAAGTACAAAAACACGAAACGGGAATCACTTTTTCAAATGATCCCCGTTTCATTTACAGGCTGCCGTAGCAACTTTGTAAATCCAAGTTACCGTTATGGCTTCCTCAACCCGGCAATTTTCTTTCGAGAACCACCTCATTGAATCTTACTCCTCTTCGGCATTTCCCCCCTGGCGGGATCATAAGCTTCCGAGGCATACAGCCTTATCGATTTTTCGTTTCATTGACGAATCTTTAGAAAAGAACAACCTCCAAGGCTAACCAATATCTCTCACTTGGAGCGACAATGATAGAATGAGTTATTAGCCGGTACAAATAATTTTCTGGAAATTTTTTAACATTTTCTGAACGGTTAATTATGGTTTATCAACAAAAACGTTATGACGGGTGATTGCTTGTGGATTTCCAAGAATTGAACGGCTTGCTCATTTCAAATATTTCCTTCCAGGCCGGTTGAAATACAAAACCATTTAGTTGTAGTATTTTTGCCCGCGGAGGGATGGCAGAGCGGTCGATTGCGGCAGTCTTGAAAACTGTTGACCCCTCACGGGGTCCGGGGGTTCGAATCCCTCTCCCTCCGCAACTGACAAGTCAAATTCTTCACAAAGCCCTGTAAAATCAATGTTTACAGGGTTTTTTGTTTCCCCCAATAACCCAAAAAATTCAGCAAATCGCACGTTTTAGGTGACCTCTTCGGTGACCTTTTTTAGTCCGTTTTTAGGTCACCAGAAATGTGTCAAAAGTGTTGATAACTTTCTGTAAATCAGTTATAAATACTTTGTAAATAATTTGCTTTTAGCATTTCGATTTTGTAACTTTATTACATCACTAAACAGGTCACCAAAATGAACAAAACATTCGGCTTACTCTTCTACGTGAAGAGGTCAAAAATTGACGATTCGGGAAAAGCCCCGATCTATCTGAGAATCACTGTTGACGGGCAACGCACCGTACTTTCCATCAAACGTGATATTGTACCGGAGCGG
>CAYOYI010000255.1:0-5776 GCA_964408105.1 uncultured Chitinophagaceae bacterium
CTGGATGTACGCGGACATGGAAGTTCCGGGAAACCTCATGACCCTGAGGCTTATGGGGCGCAAATGGCGAAGGATGTGGTGAATCTTGCCGAACATCTTTCAATATCAAAAGCACATCTCGTTGGCTATTCATTGGGTGGTTTCATTGCATTGAAGTGTGCTGTGGAATATCCGCAATACTGGCTTAGTGTAAGCCCGCTGGCATCCGGTTGGGAAGACCCGGAGAAAGCAAGCCAATTCAAAGCGCTTGAACAAGCGATCATTGATCTTAAATCCGGCAAGCCAATAGGGCCGCTGATTGACTATTTTGATGATGAAGGCACTATGCATTCCACCTTCTTGCATCAGCAATGGATAAAACTGGTAACTACGTATTTTAATGACCGCGATGCGCTTTTGGCAATCGTTCAGAGCGCAGGTGGCTTGGGAGTACTAAAAGAGCAATTGCAGAATTTAAGACTACCGCTTTGTTCTATTGTTGGTGACAGAGATCCTTTTTTGAAGAGATCAAAAGCCTTGCAGGGTATAGTTCCCCAATTGCGGTTAGTGATCATAGAAGGGGCTGACCACATCAATATGCCGGTAAGCCCAAAGATGAAGGATGAACTGGTGGCGTTTTTAAAAGAGCACGATGAATAAACCCAACTAATTAAACCTGGAGCACAAGTTTCCCAAGCTTTTCTCCCGTGAACAATTTCAGAAAGGCATGATGGAAATTTTCAATACCCTGAACGATATCCTCCTTTGATTTAAGCTTGCCCTCCATCATCCACTTTCCCATTTCCATGGCGGCCTGACGATAATCTTTTGCATAATCCATCACGATGAATCCTTCCATCCGCGCACGATTAACAAGAAGGGATAAGTAGTTAGAGGGGCCGGTAGGAGTTTCACTGTTATACTGTGAAACAGCTCCGCATATCACGACACGCGCTCTTAGATTAAGCCGGGCTAATGCCGCATCTAATATCTCTCCTCCAACGTTATCAAAATAAACGTCAACCCCTTTCGGGCAGTTTTGTTTGATGGCATCTTTCACATTTTCGGCTTTGTAATTGATCGCTCCATCAAAGCCGAGTTCCTTGGTCAGGTAATCGCATTTATCTTTTCCGCCTGCAATTCCAACAACGCGGCATCCTTTGATCTTTGCTATTTGCCCGACAATGCTTCCAACCGCACCTGCAGCACCGGAAACTAAAACCGTTTCACCTTCTTTTGGTTCGCCAACGCGCAGCAGGCCAAAGTAAGCTGTGAATCCAGGCATGCCTAAAACGCCTATATACTTGGGAAGCGGAGCGAGCTTGGGATCAACTTTGTACCAGCCCTTTCCATTTGTCACCACATATTGCTGAACACCGCCCCAGCCGGTATAGTATTCTCCAGCCTTCATCTCTGGATTCTTGGATTCAATCACCTCACCAACGCTACCAGCTCGCATGATCTCGCCAACCTGCACAGGAGGGATGTACGATTTAACATCCCGTATCCATCCGCGCATTGCAGGATCAAGCGATATAAACGATACTTTGATCAAGGCTTCTCCATCCTTCACGTCTGGAATAGGTTGTTCGTTTAATTTCCAGGTTTCGGATGTCGGTAGCCCTTCCGGACGGGTCGCCAGCAGTATTTGTTTGTTTGTCATGGGGTTTTCTTCAAAAAATTTCAAAACTTCTAACCAAATGAAGGCTAAAACTAATTCCCTCCGAGTATTATTGGCAACCCATCTTCACTTGAACCTATAACAATGATTTTGGCATTTTGAGAGTTGGCCAGATTTTCTGTTGCCTCGATTCCTTTCCATTTTAACAAGTTGGGTGTGATTGTTTTGGTGACAATCTGCTGGAAGTTGGAAATCCCTTCCGCCTCGATTCGTTTTCTTTCTGCTTCTTGTTGTTCTCTTTGCAGCTTGAATTCATACTCCAATGATTCCTGTTCTCGTTTTAGTTTTTGCTCAATTGCAGCTTGTAATGATGTTGGCAGCGCTACTTCGCGTATCAAAACAGCATCGAGGTTGATGAATTTTTTACCGACATTCTCAGCAGTTCGCTCAAAGATCTCTTCCTGGATGGCTTCCCTCTGTGTAGAATATAACTCCTCCGGTAAATATTTACCAATGACCTCACGGGTTGCCGAGCGAATTTCAGGAACAACTATGCGATTGTGATAATCGGTTCCTACGGTATCGAGAAGATGTCCGATTCGTTCGGAAACCGGATTGAAACGATAGGAGAGTTCCACTTTAATGGTTAATCCATTTTTAGAAAGAACTTCCATTGAAGACAAAGATTCCTGGATACGCACATCAAATACATACATTTTATTCCAGGGTGCTATGATGTGAAAACCCTGTCCGTAAATATTTTCTTTGTCAAGCCCGCCACCAAACCTTCTAAACAGCACACCTTTCTCTCCGGGATTGATCGTTAAGAAAATGCCACTTGAGAGGGCTACGATAACGGCTATTCCAATTACGACAGCGGCAATAACACGGATCACATTGATGTTGTTCATTGGTCTCAAAGTTTTAAATGAAAAAATATTCAGGTGGGTCAAAAATACCCAACGAGTGGAAGAATCTAAAATTTAGGGATAACCTGTTGACAGCTTCCGAAGCCTGCGCTAATGCACCATAAACTTTCTCGAGTAAGAATTACTTCCATTTTTCACCTTTGCAACATAAATCCCGGGAGTCCAGTTGGCGACACTAAAGTTGATTTTGTTTTGAGCTATTTTTTTCTCCAAAATCATTTCGCCAAGGCTATTAAAAACCGCCAACTGATTTTTATCATCCGCCTTGCCGAGGAGAATAGTTACCTGATCATCTGCCGGATTTGGAAGGATATTCAGAGCAAATTCGTTGTGAATATCCATTATAAAAGTTGTTGTCGTATCGGTTGTGTCAACTATCGTAGTGTCCTGAAGTAAAGAATCAGGCTCTATCCGGTTAAGGATATTCTGACTGGCATTCACGTACCAAATCCTTCCATCCGGTCCTATAACAATTCCCATGATGCCCGCGCTGCCGGTGTTGATCCTGTTCAATTCCGTTGCAGGCATGGATGAAATGTCGTAAACGATGATATCGCCATTGGCATGATCAGAAACGAGCATGTAATCACCGAAAACATCAATTCCCGCAGGTTCAGTCAGCCCGGTGCTTACAACAGTTTCCCATGTCGCTCCGGTTACGTTTACATATTCCGCCAGAGTTTCCATTGGCCCGTAAGATGGTGTGCCGCCAATCGTTCCGGTTTCAGTGTTTAATCTCAGGATGCGCTGATTGCCGCCATCCACAATATAAAGCCAGCCGGTATTCACGTCATAATCCAAGTGACAAACGATATGATCGTTGATCCTTTCCACCTGCTGCCCTTTATATCTGCGAATAACGCCATCGGAGTGGTCGTCATTTCCGGGGCCATGATCCTCTTTGAAATCATAAAAAACAATGTCTTTATTATAAGAGTCAAACACCCAGAATTTATTTTCACCCGCGCTTGCTATTCCCATTGCAAAAGGGCTTTCATGAAGCATGTCGAGATGGCTTCCGTTGCCGCCAGAAGGCTGTGCGTAAACCTGCAGATCGCCCGACCAGAGCGTGGGGCCTGTAAAAGGATTAACAGGATTCACACTATGGTTCGCATCGAGCACGCCCGGAGAGGTTGCGAAATTTCCGTTGTTGCTGAAAGCAATCCCGGTTGGAAGTGACATGAAGTGCCACGAATTCTGATCCTTCAAATGCTCTGATGATTGGTTGGGTTTTCCAGGATTGAAAAAAGTAACTGTTGTTCCGCCCGAAGCTTCTGTTTCTTTATTTACAACCCAAAGTTCACCTGTCTGCTGAAAATCAAGATCACGTGGTGTGCTTAGCTGGTCGGATGTTGTGCCGATAGTTTGATATGAAAAAGTGTTGGAAGTGAATGCATAGCTGCTCATTATGTCGGGAATAGGCGGCATTACGGTGACAATCATGGAGAGCCGGTTGTCGGTGGTATCGGCATCGCTAACTTCTCCGTTCACATTACTTATGGAGACTTCAAGATTGTAAGTGCCTTCAGCCGGTGGCATCCAGGCGTCTGAAAGTATAAATAAATAATTTTCGAAAGGCGCAATGTTCAACCCCGAAAAGTTTTCAGCTACAGGCTGACCGTTGTCAATTGAATAACTTAAATCAAAGGAAGTTATGGACGATGTACCCCGGTTCTGAAGTTCACCTTTGATATTAATGTCACCGAAGGCGGCATGTGATGGAGTATTGATGGAAAGCAATTTTACTTCAAGCGCAGGCGGGGTCACCGCTTTAAATGTGAATCGTTCATCCGTGGTGATGCTTTGCGCGCGATGAACGGGATACCCGGAGATAATGATGTTCAATGCCGTGCCGCCATCGCCCCAGTCATCCACCATGAAAACATCAAAGTTGGCGCCTTCATCCAGGCACCATGGCCCAGTCGAGATGGTCTGGAAATTTCCATATCCTCCCGGAGTTTGATCCTGGTCGCCACCTCCGTTGCAACCAACAGTGGTGTTGCCTCCCGAAAAAATCGTTCCCAGGCCGCAGTTATTTCCGGCAGGCAAGAGTTGCCAGTAGAATTCATATCCATAAGCATCGGTCAGAACGTCAATCGCTACCTCAACCTTTCCTGCGGGACATTGTGCTTTGGTTTGGAAAGAGCAGCTAATCAAGCCAGCAAATAGGAAGGTAGTGATGCAGGACTTTGTCATGGAAGTAATTTTTGCGGATTTTTTGAATTCGGATAAAGTTAAGGCATCGTTAACAATGTTATCCCACGGAAATGTCATAATAATGTAACCGCAACTTATAAAAAGGTTTTCCAGTTCGCTGCCACCCAATTTCAGGTTCCTTTTATCCGTATCTTTGCACCCGATTTTAAAAAACCATGACATCAATCCGCAATATTGCCATCATTGCTCACGTAGATCACGGGAAAACTACGCTCGTTGACAAGATCATTCACGCCTGCAAAGTGTTCAAAGAGCACCAGGTAACAGGTGAGCTCATTCTGGATAATAATGAGCTGGAGCGCGAAAGAGGGATCACCATTATTTCCAAAAACGTTTCCGTAGTTTACAAAGGCGTAAAGATCAATATCATTGACACTCCCGGCCACGCTGATTTTGGCGGTGAAGTGGAGCGCGTATTGAATATGGCGGATGGCGCGTTGGTACTTGTTGATGCTTTTGAAGGCCCGATGCCGCAGACACGTTATGTACTTTCCAAGGCATTGGCGCAAGGGTTGAAGCCGCTTGTGGTGATCAATAAGGTTGATAAGGAAAATTGCCGGCCTGATGAAGTGCATGAGGCAATGTTTGAGCTGATCTTCAACCTTGCGCAGAATGACTCTCAGATAGAATTCCCAACCGTTTATGGCTCTGCAAAGCACAATTGGATGTCAACCGACTGGAAAGAAAAAACCAATGACATTACACCGCTTCTGGATATGATCCTTACGTATGTGCCGCCTCCACCGGTCAAGGAAGGAACCGTGCAGATGCAGGTAACCTCTCTTGACTATTCCAATTATATCGGAAGAATCGCGATCGGGCGTGTCACGCGAGGCACTTTAAAATCAAACGCCCCCGTGTCGTTGGTAAAGCGTGACGGTTCAATTGTGAAAAGCCGGATAAAAGAGCTTTTCACTTTTGAAGGGCTGGGAAAGGTAAAAGTTGACGTGGTCAATTGCGGAGACTTATGTGCGGTGAATGGAATTGAAGGTTTTGAGATCGGTGACACCATTGCCGATTTTGAAAATCC
>CAYOYI010000255.1:5786-6124 GCA_964408105.1 uncultured Chitinophagaceae bacterium
AAGGGCTGCCGCCAATCGCAATTGATGAGCCGACCATCAGCATGTTGTTCACAGTCAACGATTCTCCGTTCTTCGGTAAAGAAGGAAAATTTGTGACGTCACGCCATTTGCGCGACCGTCTTTACAAGGAAACGGAAAAGAACCTTGCGATGAAGGTGGAAGAAACGGATTCACCTGATAGCTATATAGTATATGGGAGAGGTATTCTTCATCTCAGCATTCTTATTGAGACAATGAGACGTGAAGGTTATGAATTACAAGTGGGTCAGCCGAAAGTAATCATCAAGGAGATTGATGGTAAAAAGTGCGAGCCGATAGAAGTGCTGAATATTGACGTG
>CAYOYI010000256.1:0-6123 GCA_964408105.1 uncultured Chitinophagaceae bacterium
CTTTTACCAACGCGCGTAAGGCACAGGATTTTTTTGAGCGTGCGAACGGCACATATCCCGACCTGACACTGCTCGACATCAACATGCCACTGATTAACGGTTTTGAATTTCTCAATTGGTATGTTGAGAAAGGATTATCGGGAGCGACAAAATTTATAATGCTCACCTCTTCAATTCGAAAGTCAGACAGGAGCGAAGCAAAAAAATATCCCGATGTGATCGGTTATATTGAAAAACCACTCACCGCAGGCAATTTCAAAGCGCTGCTTTCTAATCTGACCTGAGCTTTCTCTCTGTTTTGGTGGTCAGGAAGTAATTTAAATACGCTTTCTTAATACGTTTTTTTGCGCTCCTTTTTTCCGGAATAATCGTATTGCCTTCAGTTCCTTATGGCCATATCATTGTGATAATGTTCACATTAAAAAACTGAAGCCATGAAAACCGACATTCAAACTCTTATAAGCTTCGTTTTCGCAATAGCGATTACGATCGGCTTGTCAGCACAGGACAATGAAAAATTTTACCAGGTAACCGATGACGGTGAATATCAGTTCACTTATTGGAAGTATTCAGAAGGAGCTAAGTCTGTAGAGCATCCAATAACAGCCAGGACTTTCTTCCTGGAAACGAAAAGAACGGGTGGGATTCCGGCAGGCTTGAGCTATGCGGAATTTATTAGAATGACGGCTCAGGAGCATCAGGCACTCGTGAACAACGGCCAGGCTGAGATCATCGCTGCTATTCAAAGGCGCGACAATAAAGTTCCTGAATTATCTGGCGAGAGGAGCATTAGTACCTTTAGCAACAATTTCAATGAAGCTGACCTTTCACAAATGGAAGTTGATCAATTGGCCCGGCTCAGTTATACCGATCATCTTGTTGAGCCAAAATACGTTGATGATCAGCGTCCGGTAATCATTGATAATGATGAGTATAAGCAAAAGGAAGCATCAAATATCAACTGGCAGGTAATGGCAATAACGAACCCGGGAAGGGAAGATATTCCTCATTATTATTCAAGGCAGCAAACACCAGTGGCAGCTTCACAGGAAGAATCCTCTCCAAAAAGGAAAAATGTACCATGGGTAATCAGAGCTATTGCCGATCCTGAGTTTGGCGTTCAGAGGGAATTTATAGGCACAGAAGATGAGTTTGCCAGTACTGCAAATGCCGAAAACGTTCAGGCAACAACGGCTGGCTACTCTGAAAATTCGGATAGCAAAATCCAAAGCAGGTATTTTGAAGAGTTTGGTAATAAGCCGCTTTATATAGAAGTAACTGCCGAGGATGGTTTGATTTATCCGTTTCTTGTCAATGCTCATTTATCAGACATGAATCCGAGAAAATGGAGGGATCAGGATATGGCTTATATGAATTCAGTTAATAGAAATTCTGCAAAGCAAACTGTTCCGGCTGGCAATGAAGAAGGTAAAAATGCCGGATACGCTGATGTTCCCGCAGAGGTGAATGGAGGAGAAATCAGGGCAAGAATGTTTCAATTGCTGAATGAATTGATGGCATACGATGAAGGAAATGATGCCAGGCGGATCTTCCCGGGATTAGACGGGAAGTTGTATGGCACTTCAGATGCGGAATTGGATGAAATACTCTCTGCAATGATCTATTGGACTGAAGACATAATGAAGGAAGATGAAAACGAAAAGGAACTAATAGAAGATATCTATAACGAACTTGTAGCGCTGGCAATGATAATCAAGTAGCCCATCCTGTTACTCTTCTTGTCAGCGAGGCAGGAACTGATAAAAAATGTTCAGGGTCCCGCCTTTCTGTGTTTGCAGTAAATGTTTATCGGTTCAGCCGGGATTTTTTCCCAAATAGCTTTTCAGTTCTTTAAAGGATGCTTCGCAAACCGGTTCAACCTTGTCAAATGCAGCACGAATGGCTTTGAAATTGGTTTTTGCCAACGAGTTTTTCTCAATAACTTTTAAATCCGAGCTGACAAAATCAAGTCCTACATAAACAAGCATTGGCCGGAGCGTGTGTGCCGAATCCCGCATTTCCTTCCAATCTCGTTTTTGTGCACCTTCACGCAGCTTATCTAACAACTCCGAAGCGCTTTTAAGATACATCTGAATATACCATTCCATTTTTTTAGGATCTCCGCTTGTGCACTCACGTAAAAAATCCAGATTAGTGATTTGGCGGATTTTTTTAGCGGCTTTCCTTTTTTTTGTTTTTGTCTGCGCCATGCTGAATTTTTCGACTGACTCCTGTTTATAAACTTAGAGTAAATTTTCTAAGATTACCATTGGTTTAGAGACTCATCGGCTTATTGCCCGCACATTCTGAAATTGGAAGAATGCTACTTAAATTCGTCTGCCTCATTGCTAAGCACAAACTAACATCTTCAATCATGTGGAAAGAAAAAGATAACCAGCTCGTTAAAAAATTTGAATTCCAGGACTTCAGCGAGGCATTCGCATTTATGACTCGTGTGGCACTTCTAGCGGAAAAACATAATCATCACCCGTATTGGATAAATGTTTGGAACCGGGTGGAGATTTATTTGAGCACGCATGATGCAGGAGATATTGTCACGGAGAAGGATAGAAAACTTGCAGACGCAATTGACAAACTATTGAAATAACCCATGTACTCTAAAGAACAGCAACAGCAGTTATTGAGCCTTACCAGGCTACTTCTAAAGAATTCATCGGAGCCAGCCAATAAAAAAGAGGCTGAATCATTGGTTACCGAACTGCGCAGTGCGATCAATTTTCACGACTGGAAATACTACGTTCAATCCGATCCTGCGATCAGCGATTACGAATATGATCAGCTTTTTAAACTTTTAAAACAAGCGGAAGCGCAATTCCCCGAACTGCTCTCAGCGGATTCGCCTACACAACGCGTGGCTTACGGGTTGACGAAAGAATTTCCCGAGGTGAGTCACCTTGTTCCAATGTTGTCGTTGGATAATTCTTACGATGAAGCTGACCTGACTGAATTCGACAGGCGGGTGAGAGACCTGACCGAAGCATCGGAGATTGAATATTGTGTAGAACCAAAATTTGATGGCGCAAGCATTGCAATTGTTTATGAAAATGATTTTCTGGTGAGGGCCGCCACCCGTGGCGATGGAGCAGTGGGGGAGGAGATCACCAATAATGTTAAAGTGCTTCGCTCATTGCCGCTATCGGCTAAGTTTTCAAAATATAGGATTAAGAAAGCGGAACTGCGCGGTGAGGTCATTATTAATAAAGAAAATTTCAAGGCCATCAATGAGAAACGCATGGAGGAAGGGCTTCCCGTTTTAATTAATCCCCGCAACAGCGCATCCGGAGCTTTGCGAATGCAGGATTCGAAGGAAGTTGCCGGAAGAGGTTTGGAGGGGTTCATGTATCATCTCGCCTATGCCATTGATGCAAATGGAAAAAATTTGTTGCGCGACAAAGTCAAAACGCACAGTCATGCGCTTGAAATTTTGTACGATCTCGGGTTCAAATCACCTTTTGAGCTGAAAAAGGTAAGCGGTAGTATTAAAGAGGTTGCCCGCTTTTGTGAAGAATGGCAGGAGAAGCGTGAGTCATTTCCCTACGAGATTGACGGAATGGTGGTGAAAGTAAACGAATTCCGATTGCAGGAATCGGCAGGCGCCACATCGCATCATCCGCGATGGGCGATGGCCTATAAATTCAAGGCAAGACAGGCAACTACTCGATTGAATAATATTTTTTTCAGCGTAGGAAGGACAGGAGCGATTACACCAATTGCGCAGGTGGAGCCTGTCTTTCTTGCCGGTGTTACAATTTCGAATATTTCGCTGTTCAATGAGGATGTGCTGAAAGAAAAAGATGTGAGAATTGGTGATTCGGTGCTGATTGAACGGGCCGGTGATGTGATACCATACATAGTAAAATCACTTCCGGAAAAAAGAACCGGGAATGAGCAGGTAGTTCACTTTCCGAATGAATGTCCTTCCTGTGGCTCAAAATTGGTGAAGCACGAAGATGAAGCCGTCATTCGTTGCGTCAACGTAGGCTGTCCGGTGCAGGTTGTGGGAAGAATGATTCATTTTGTTTCCGGTGGCGCAATGGATATCCGGGGGTTGGGTTCTTCGCTGGTTTATAAATTTTACGAAGCAGGATTGCTGAGAAGTATCCCTGACATCTACCAGCTCGATTACGACAAGATATTGGAGATGGAGGGCTTCAAGGAGAAGTCCGTCAGTAATTTGAAAAACGCAATCGAGGCTTCAAAGACACAACCTCTTAATCGCCTGATCTATGGACTAGGTATCCGCTATGTAGGTGAAGCGACCGCAAAAACTTTGATGACAGCCGTCACTAACATTTTTGAATTTAGAGACTGGTCTGTTGAGCAATTTGAAGAACTGGAGGATGTCGGGCCGAAAGTGGCAAGCTCCCTTGCAGAATTTTTTCACAACAAAGACAATATTCATTTATTACATGAGCTTGAAAAGCTGGGTGTAAATCTCACAGCCGATAAAAGTTCTCATCTCGTTTCAAATAAGCTTGAAGGAAAAACGTTCCTTTTCACCGGCACGCTGGAAAAATTCTCGCGCTCGGAAGCGGAGGAGATGGTGGAGAAGAATGGCGGAAAGAACATTGGTTCGGTAAGCTCAAAGCTGAATTACCTTGTGGTGGGCGCCTCTCCTGGAAGCAAATTGGAAAAAGCCAGGAAGATCGGAACGATAGTGGTCATTAGTGAGGACGAATTTCTGGAGATGGTGAAATAAATTGCGTGAAAATGCCAAATACATTTTTGTAACTTAGCCTTAACCGAATATTCAATGGAAGATATTCTTGCACAAGAGCAAACCGATTCCCTCACTGACACGGTTGAAGAGCTGGTAGATATAAAATGCCTTGTCGTCCATAATGATGATGTGAATACTTTCGACTGGGTGATACAGGCGCTGGTGGAAATTTGTGAACATACCGAGATACAGGCCGAGCAGGTGTCGCTTATCATTCATTTCAAGGGCAAAGCGATTGTGAAAGAAGGTTCATATGAGATTCTTCATCCCATGAAAGACGGTTTGACCGACCGCGGTATCAACGCTACCATTGAATAAGTTTCTGCAAAAAAATTCCTGTAGCATTTCCTTAAGCGGAATATTCCTTCTGCTGGTCTTCATTGTTCCCATCACTTCATGGTCGCAGAGTGTTTACCAACTCAAATATCAAACCGATATTCCTATTGGCGCGGTGGGGCTGGGAACAGCCACGGCATCTTTCATCATGGGCCTGAAATCCGACAAGCCTACGGTTGACCAGATACAAGCGCTTAACAAAAATGATATTTGGATCATTGACCGGAACGCGACCGACCGCTGGTCGCCAAAATCGGCTATTGCCAGCGATGTTTTCCTATATACATCGGTCGCGCTTCCCGGATTATTGTTCATCAACAAGAACGTTCGTCAGGAAAAATATGTGAGCATGATGTATGTCGAGACGATGTTGCTGACCTTAGGAGTTAACAATCTTGAGAAGGAACTGAACAAGCGGTACAGGCCTTTTGCCTATAATTCCAGCGTTGACATGGACAGGAGAACGGAGAAGGATGCGCGCAAATCCTTTTTCTCAGGCCATACTTCACTTACAGCAAGCGCATCATTTTTTCTCGCCAAGGTATACACCGATTTGAATCCTGGTCGTAAGTTAAATCCTCTTGTATGGACGTCAGCAGCAGTGCTTCCCGCTATAGTCGGGTTGCTGAGATATTTTGCGGGAAAGCATTATCCTACTGATATTCTTGTCGGTTATGTCACCGGAGCGGGAATCGGCTTCCTTGTTCCTTATCTGCACAAGAAGAAGGAGCTCAGGCCGTAGAAAATTTGCTTTTAAAAAACTCAATAGATTTTTCGATTGCTATTGCCGCATCAGCCGGTAATTCTGGCGATTCCCACGGATGTTTTGCTCCAAAAACATGATTTGCCCCTTCGATTGAAAAGAGTTTTGACTTGGGATTCCACTGATTAATCTCAATGGCTGATTGATATGGAACCGATTCATCTTTTGTACCATGAATTACTAAAAAAGGGATTGCGATTTTTTTAGCAGCGTTTGGTAGATAAAGACGCTCTCGATTAGCAAAATAGTTCTCGCATATTTGATAATCAATCGGCATTTGTTG
>CAYOYI010000257.1:0-6095 GCA_964408105.1 uncultured Chitinophagaceae bacterium
TCCATATTTCAAATCTCCACCAAACACACACGCTGTTTTCCTGCCCTTTATCCAGGTTTTCTTAGTCTGATACTTTTTGAAATTCATTTGCCTGCTTGCAGTTGGATGCAAGTGGACTGCATATTCATTTGATTAAACTCAAAACATTTTTCAACCAATTAATTCTCAAACCATGAAAACAATCAAAATATTATCGGTTCTCTTAACTGCTTTCCTTTTTTCTGCTTATGCTCAGGAGAAAAGCGAAGACGTAAAGCAAATGCTTAAAAATCCAAAAACTCAGGAAGCCATCTTTCAGTCAATTCTGAATGACAGCGACCTGACAACCAAATTCCTGAACACGATGATGGAAACCACCGCAAAAGATTCAGTCGTGTGCCATCATGTATGTTCAACGATGATGAATGACGAGCACATGGCGAATGCTATTGCATCCAAGATAATTGAGTTGCAAAGCAAACAGGAAGCCAAAAGCCTGGAAGAAAGAAAGAAGCAGCATATACACAGAACCATACCTGGCAAAAACTGAAGGGAAAACATGTTTGATGATTAAAGGATAGGCAATGAAACTCTATATTAAAAACATGTCGTGCAGCCACTGCAAAGCGAAGGTGAAGTCTGAATTAGAAAAATTCGGGCTTCACCCCATTGTAGTGGAGTTGGGCAAAGCGGAAATTGAGGAAGAATTGGACGAGGAGCAATTGGAAAAACTAAATCATGCATTGCAAGAGTGCGGCTACCCTCTTATCGATACTGAAAAAATTCCGTGACAAGCATTAACAAAAGATAATGGAACACCACCATCATCAACAGGAGCACCAGCCCAAGCCGCAGGAGGTGAAGCCTCACCACATGGAGCATCCGCATCACCACGAGTCAGGCGGACATGATAAACATGCCGGACATTCGGTAGCTGATTTTTGGAAACGCTTTGTCGTTTGCGCTGTCGTAACCTTGCCCGTGCTCGCGCTGTCGCACATGATTCAGCAATGGCTTGGATTCACTGTCAAATTTCCGGGCGACAAGTACGTGCTGTTTGCGCTTTCTACT
The DNA here is from genome assembly GCA_964408105.1 of uncultured Chitinophagaceae bacterium. GTDB lineage: Bacteria > Bacteroidota > Bacteroidia > Chitinophagales > CAIOSU01 > BPHB01. The sequence continues at coordinate 1,051 of CAYOYI010000257.1, forward strand.
TTCATTTTCTTTTATGGAGGCTATCCGTTTCTGAAAGGCTTGTATGACGAAGTGCGCCACAATGCCATTGGAATGATGACCTTGATTGGCGTTGCCATCACCGTTGCATGGGCGTATAGCGTTGCAATTACTTTCGGCTTGCAGGGCATGGATTTTTATTGGGAAATGGCTACGCTCATTGACATCATGCTCATCGGGCATTACTTCGAGATGAAATCTGTTGCAGGCGCATCGCGGGCATTGGAACTGTTGGTGAAGATGATGCCCTCTACTGCGCACCATCTAATGAACGGAACAGTGCATGATGTGCCTGTTAGTCAGTTGAAAATAGACGAGCTTGTTTTGATAAAGCCGGGTGAAAAAATTCCGGTTGACGGCATCGTGACCGAAGGAGAAAGCTACCTGGATGAAAGCATGTTAACGGGCGAGAGCAAGCCGGTGAAAAAAGAAAAGTCAAACAAGGTCATTGGCGGGGCGATCAATGGCAACGGCTCGCTGACGGTAAAAGTAACGAGCACGGGCAAAGACAGCTATTTGAACAAAGTGGTCAAGTTGGTGGAAGATGCACAGAAGGTAAAATCCAAAACACAAAATTTTGCCGACCGTGCCGCAAGAATTCTGACGTTCGTTGCATTGGCAGGAGGACTTCTCACGCTTGCAGTTTGGTTGTTGCTCGGCTTCCCGTTTGTGTTCGCGCTTGAACGCATGGTAACGGTAATGGTGATTTCCTGTCCCCATGCGCTGGGCTTGGCGGTTCCGCTGGTGGTTGCGGTGTCAACATCTCTTTCTGCGCAAAAAGGTTTGCTCATTCGCAACCGCACAGCCTTTGAAAACGCGCGGCTGATTACCGCCATCATCTTCGACAAAACCGGAACACTCACGAAAGGAGCGCACGAATTGCAGGAAGTAGTCGCGCTGGATAATCGCTTTTCCGAAAATGAGTTGCTTCGTTTGGCAAGCGGCATCGAGCAACATTCCGAGCATTTCATTGCAAACGGCATACTTCGCAAAGCGAAGGAATTGAAAATCACAATTCCCAAATCAGACAAATTCAACTACCTGCCAGGCAAAGGGTTGGAAGGAATAGTAGAGGGCAAAGAAATCAAAGTGGTCGGACCCAACTATTTGAAAGAAAACAAAATTTTCGTTCGTGAAATCGCAGAAGATGACGCAAGGACAATCGTGTTTGTTTTGATTGACGGTAAGGTGAGCGGGTACTTTTCTTTTGCTGACAAAGTGCGTGAAGAGTCCTACGCAGCCATCAAAACACTGAAAGCCGAAGGCATCAAAAATTTGTTGCTCACGGGCGATAACGAAAGGGTTGCAAAGAAAGTAAGCGATGAATTAAACATGGACGGCTTTCTTGCCAACGTCCTTCCGCATGAAAAATTGGAGAAGGTCAAGGAATTGCAGCAGCGCAGTGAATTTGTGGCAATGACGGGTGACGGAGTGAACGATGCTCCCGCGCTTGCTCAGGCAGACGTTGGAATTGCCGTTGGTTCGGGAACTGACGTTGCGGCTGAAACAGCCGACATCATTCTTGTCAATTCCAATCCCAATGACATCGCTCATTTGATTTTATTCGGCAGGGCAACCTATCGCAAAATGATTCAAAACCTGTGGTGGGCAGCCGGCTACAACATCATCGCTATTCCGCTGGCAGCAGGCGTTCTGTACAAGTGGGGCATCACGTTGAGTCCGGCTATCGGTGCGGTGCTGATGAGTTTGAGCACCATCATTGTTGCTTTTAACGCACAACTTCTAAAACGCGAATTGAAATGATAGAAAAAATCATCACCTGGTCAACGCACAACCGCTTCTTCGTCTGGATTGGCATTTTGCTGATTATAGCAGGAGGTATTTACTCAGTGCTGAATACGCCTGTTGACGCTATTCCTGACCTCTCTGAAAATCAGGTCATCGTTTACACCGAATGGATGGGACGCAACCCGCAAATCATGGAAGACCAGATCACTTATCCCTTGGTCTCCAATTTGCAAGGTATTCCCAATATCAAAGCCATTCGCGCAGCTTCCATGTTCGGTATGAGTTTCATTTTTGTCATCTTCAAAGATGATGCTGAAATCTATTGGGCGCGAACCCGCGTGTTGGAGCGACTCAATTACGCACAGCGGTTTTTGCCACAGGGCGTAACCCCCACACTCGGTCCCGATGGAACGGGTGTCGGTCATGTATTCTGGTACACACTGCAAGGCGATGGCTATGATTTAGGCGAACTGCGTGCTGTGCAGGATTGGTATGTAAAATTCGCTTTGCAGAACGTGGAAGGCGTGAGTGAAGTGGCATCTTTCGGAGGTTTTCAAAAGCAATACCAGGTCAGTATCAACCCGAACAAACTCATTTACTATAATGTCTCCACGATGGATGTTGCGAATGCTCTGAAAGCCAACAACCGTGATGTGGGCGGCAGCATTTACGAAATGAACCGCATGGGCTACATGATCCGTGGATTGGGTTACATCAAAGACATTCAGGATATAGAGGAAATCTCGGTTGGTTCAAACAAATCCATTCCCATCAAACTGAAAGACGTGGCTGACGTGCAGATGAGCAGCGATTTGCGATTGGGAATTGTGGATGAAAACGGTGAGGGTGAAGTCGTAGGCGGTGTGGTGGTTGCCCGCTATGGTGAAAATCCCAAACAGGTCATTGATAATGTGAAAGCAAGATTGAGTGACGTTGAAAAAGGGTTGCCACCGGGAGTGGAAATAAAAATCGCTTACGACAGAAGCGACCTGATTGAAGCCGCGATCGCCACGCTGAAAACCGCTTTATGGGAAGAAATCGCAGTGGTGTCACTGGTCGTGCTGTTATTTCTTTTTCACATTCGCAGCGCGGTAGTGGCTATCATCACTATTCCGCTTTCCGTGCTGATCGGATTCATGCTCATCAATTTGTTCGGCATCTCGCTCAACATCATGTCATTGGGAGGTATCGCGCTCGCTATTGGCGATTTAGTGGATGCGGGGATCGTGATGACGGAGAATGCTTACAAGAATTTGGTCAGGGAAGTGATTAAAACAGAGGACTGATGGAAAAAGCACGAATCGGAAATACATCAGAATTAAGCGAAGAGGAACGCATCAAAGTCATTGGGCGTTCATCGCGCACAGTAGGACGGGCGGTATTCTTCTCCATCCTCGTCACGCTCATTTCATTCGCCCCCATCCTATTCCTCGAAGGACAGGAAAAGAAATTGTTCTCCCCACTGGTATGGACGAAAACTTTCACCATGATTGGCTCTGCCATCGTTGCTTTATTCATTGTGCCGATGCTGCTGCGCACATTCATGAAAGGGAAACTCATTCCTGAAAGCAGAAACCCGGTTTCAAATTTCTTTATCAAAATTTACAGTCCCGTTTTACGCTTGTGCCAGCGTTGGAAAAAAACTGTGATTGCAATTTCGATTTTAATTGTGCTGGGAAGCATTCCGTTTGTTATGCGCTTAGGCTCTGAATTTATGCCGCCCCTGGATGAAGGTTCGTTATTGTTTATGCCCGTCACACTTCCCGATGTTTCCAACAATGAAGCCAAGCGTATCATGCAGGTGCAAGACAAAATCATCAGCAGCTTTCCCGAAGTGGAAAATGTGCTGGGCAAGGCAGGACGCGCTTACACGGCTACCGACAACGCGCCCATGAGCATGATTGAAAGCATCATTCTCTTGAAGCCGAAATCACAATGGCGCAAAGGAATGACCACTGAAAAACTGATTTCAGAACTTAACGAAAAAGTCCAGATACCCGGAGTCACCAACGGCTGGACCCAGCCCATCATTAACCGCATCAACATGCTTTCAACTGGAGTGCGCACCGACATCGGCATAAAAATTTACGGTCAGGAATTGGACACCATTTACAACATTGCTCGCCAGATTGAAAAATCATTGCAGGGTATTGACGGGCTTGCTGATTTATATGTAGAGCAGCTTACAGGCGGAAAATATCTCGACATAAAAATCAAACGTGAGGATATCGCCCGATACAATCTCTCTCTGGAGGAAGTGAATATGCTTATTGAAATGGCTTTGGGCGGAATGCCATTGACAAGCACCGTGGAAGGCCGCCAGCGTTTCAGCGTTTCCATGCGATTGGCGCAGGATTTCAGGAGCGATATTGAGGAAATAAAAAGAACTCCTATCCAAACCGCAAGCTACGGAGTGATTCCGCTTTCTGCCGTTGCGGATATTGAAATTTCCGAAGGTCCCCCTATGATAAATTCTGAGAACGCGATGTTACGGGGAACAGTGCTGTTTAATGTGCGGGGCAGAGATATGGGAAGCGTTGTAGGTGATGCAAAAAAGAAAGTCGAGCAGGACTTTCAGCAGCTTCCAAAAGGTTATTTCATCAATTGGAGCGGACAGTATGAAAATAAAGTTCGGGCTGAAAGCCGTTTGAAAATCATTATCCCGATCACATTGCTCATTATCGCATTTGTCCTTTACTTCACCTTCTACTCAGCAAAGGAAATGCTGATAGTGCTTTCATGCATTCCGGTCGCTTTGATTGGAGGAGTTTACTCTTTATACTTTTTTGATGTGAATTTTTCGGTTGCTGTTGCCGTGGGTTTCATCGCGCTGTTCGGCATTGCGGTTGAGACGGGTGTGCTGATGCTGGTATATATGAATGAAGCAATTCGTCAGGCAGTAGATAAAAACAATAGCCCCGCTATCTCGGGTGAGGAAATCAGAGATGCGGTTTTTGCAGGCGCAGTGATGCGCGTACGTCCCAAGTTAATGACCGTCATGGCAGACATGATTGGATTATTACCGATTTTACTGGCAACGGGTGTGGGCAGCGAAGTGATGAAGCCTATCACCATTCCTTTCGTGTTTGGTTTAATTACCTCAACGCTATTCGTGCTAATCGTTCTTCCGGTTGTATACCAGTTAACCAAGGAAAGAGAATTGAAAACGCACGGTAAAGTGCAATACCTAGAAATAAAAGATTAACGCCATGAAAAAGACATGCTTAACAGCCGCTTTGCTTTTTCTCCTGCCGCAAATTCACGCGCAGGACACTACC
>CAYOYI010000258.1:0-6095 GCA_964408105.1 uncultured Chitinophagaceae bacterium
TGAGTAATCAGGGCCTCTCTAGTTAATTTCCCCTTAAAGAACTCTATCGTACGTTTCCACGCCAACGTTGCGGCTGGTTGATCATATCGCGGTGTGGAGTTGTTATGAAAGCATTTAAATAAAATACTTTATTAGCCCTAAGTCCGTTTAATAGACACCCCGAGAGTCCGGATGTGAACTAACCTGCCCTTACCCCAGTCTTTTAGTTAGAATTTTAAACTATGGTCAACAAGGTTATACTGCCTCTGCTCTTCATTGCTGCGCTACAGCAAGCAAAGTCGCAACAACTCCAATGTGTTACCAAGGCAGCTGGCTATGACTTTTGGCTTTATCTGCCTGAGAAAAGTGTAATGCAATCCAAGCCACCGGTTTTGATTTTTCTGCATGGGCAGAATTTATGCGGCTCAAATCTGAAATATCTAACTGAAGGAAAAATTAAAGGCAACACGAAGAAGCCGCCTTATGGGGCCATATGCGAAATTAAAAACCGGGGCAGGGAATTCCCCGCAATCGTTGTAGGTCCGCAATTCCCCGAAGGCTCACGCTGGGAGCCCGACAAGCTGATTACGGTATTAAACTACGTCCAGAAAAAATACGATACCGATGAATCACGTGTTTATGTAACGGGAATGAGCGCGGGCGGCTTTGGAACTTTACACCTTGTAGGAAAATATCCAGAGCGTATCACAGCTGCTGCGGCTCTTTGCGGAGGTGGTGATGTTAAGGATGCGTGTAACCTATCCAAGGTTCCCTTATGGATCATGTGTGGTACCAATGACAGCAAATATTTTGTAACGGAGTCAAAGAAAATTGCCCAGGCGATAAAACAATGTGATGGTTCATTGCTGAGATTTAATATGCTGCAGGGAAAGAACCACAGCGACATGGAGAAATACTTCCGCACCACTGATACACTTTACAACTGGCTGTTCAGCCAGCAAAAAACAACCGATTTGGTTGCGTCAAAAAGCAAGCATAGAAAGGATGACCTGACTGAATTGAAGAAAGCAAGAAAGAACAAAGCCTTTTACATCGTAAACATTATCGCTGTAGCCAAGGAAAGCAAGGCGAAAGCGAAAGCTGCGGAATTGAAAAAGCAAGGTTATGAATCAGGCTATCTCTGGATACCTGACTACGCCTCATTGAGCGGCAAGAAACTTTACACGGTTTATATCGGGCCATATTCTAACCAGCAAGATTGTGAAGAAGCTACTGAAAAGCTTAGGAAGAAATTCAAGGATGCCTACGGCTCAAAAGTCTCCCAGGACAATGAAGGTTTATTCATTAAGGGCGTAGGACAGGTGGCGGTAACCAGCAGATAGCTGATTAATACGCAACTTTCTCCAAAACCGGGAAAGGAGTGTTTCTCAACTTATCAAGCAGACGATCTACTTTCTCTTCATTAAGGAACTCGTAATAATGATCACCAACCTGCATCATTGGTGAATAACCACATGCAGCAAGGCATTCCACCGGCTTGATCGTGAACATCTTATCCGGAGTAGTTTCGCCAGCCTTGATGCCCAGCTTCTTTTCGAGATAAACAATCAACTCTTCGGCACCGGTCATGCAGCATGGGGAGGTTTGACATACTTCCAGCACATGTCGTCCTATCGGATGCTGATTATACATTGAATAGAAGGTCACCACTTCGTAAACCTCTATGGGTTGGATATTCAAAAGAGAGGCAACATAATCCATCACCTCTACCGGCAACCAGCCGTTGCCAAGCTCTTCTTGAGCCATGTGCAACACGGGAAGCAAGGCTGACTTTTGTTTCCCTTCAGGATAATGCGAGATGATCGCTCTTACCCTGGCAAGAGAAGCGTCAGAAAATTTCACTGAATGTCCGTTTTCACTCATGATTATGCGTCTAATTCTCCTGCGATTACATTCAAACTACTCATTGTAACAACGGCATCAGAGAGTAATGAGCCTTTGACCAATTCAGGATATGCCTGGTAGAATATAAAACAAGGCCTCCTGAAATGAAGGCGATAAGGCTGTCTTCCGCCATCACTCACGATATAGAAACCTAACTCACCATTTCCACCTTCAACCGAAAAATAAACTTCACCCTTCGGCACTACCAATTCACCCATGATGATCTTGAAATGGTAAATGAGCGCTTCCATGTTGTTGTAAACTTCTTCTTTCGGAGGCAAGTAAACCCAGGGTACATCTGCATGGAAAGAACCGGATGGCATTTTGTCAAGCGCCTGCTGAATGATATTTAAGCTTTGATGCATTTCCTGATTTCTCACCATAAAGCGGTCATAGCAATCGCCATTTTCACCAACCGGAATATCAAACTGAAAATCCTGGTATGAAGAATATGGATTCATCACTCGTACATCATAATCAACCCCTGCCGCACGAAGATTCGGGCCAACAAACCCGTAGTTCAGTGCTCGTTCTGCCGTGATACCACCTACCCCGATGGTACGATCCATGAAGATGCGGTTGCGGTTGAAAAGATTTTCAAACTGGTCGAGTGTTTTAGGAAATTCAACGAGGAACTTTTTTAGCTTGGCAACAGCCACATCATTGAAATCACGCTCAAATCCTCCTATTCTTCCAATGTTCGTAGTAAGCCGTGAGCCACAAATCTCTTCGTAGATCTCGTAGATGTCTTCGCGTTTTTGAAACATGTAAAGGAAGCCGGAAAAAGCTCCGGTATCAACTCCAAGAATTGAGTTGCAAATGATGTGATCGGCAATTCTTCCCAATTCCATCAGGATCACGCGCATATAATCCACACGCTTGGGCACCTCAATTCCTAATAGTTTTTCCACGGCCATGTGCCAGCCGATATTGTTTATCGGAGCAGAGCAATAGTTCAATCGGTCTGTTATCGGAGTAATCTGGTAATATGGCCTTCTTTCAGAAAGTTTTTCAAAAGCCCGATGGATGTAACCAATAGTAGGTTCAGCAAAAACGATCTTCTCACCATCAAGCTTCAGCAAGTTTTGCAAAACACCGTGTGTAGCAGGATGCGTTGGTCCCAGATTAATGGTAAGTAGGCCATCATCGCCAACCGACTGTTCGGTGATCGGTAACTTTTGTTCTGTTGTTTCTACCTGCATCGTTTTAGCTCTTAACGGCTTCTCCCGTTTTCTCAATCACTTTTTCCCTTCCAAACATTGTATCATCCTTATCCTTTCTTGAGCCTTCTTCCAATGGATATTCTTTTCTCATCGGGAAATAGTCCATGCTATCAACGTTGAGAATTCGCTTTAAATCAGGATGGCCTTTGAACTGCACACCATAAAAATCATAAGTCTCGCGCTCCATCCAGTTGGCTGTTGCAAACACTGAGGTGACAGAATCGATCTCTGGATTGCTTACTGACAAATAGGTTTTGATCCTGAAGCGGGTATTTTTCCAAAGATTGTGAAGCAAATAGACCATTTCAATTTCCTCACCTTTCCGCTCAGGATAATGAACCGCAAACATCGAGGTAAGAAATTGAAATTGGAGGTCTTTATCTTCAAACAAAAACTTCAGAACATCAACTATCTTATTCGGCTTGATTGTGACAACCAGCACTTTGTAAAGCGGCTCTTCTTCCGCAGAAACTATATCACCACCAAACCTTGCCATAAGCTTTTCCCTGATAAGTTCGTGAGGTATTTTTTCCATCAATCAGTCAATTCCATATTTTGCAAGCAATGCTTTGTATTCTGGAGAATGTCGCCTGCGCAGGGACTCATTTTTAACAAGATCTTGTACCCTTAACAAGCCATCAATCACTTGCTCCGGCCTTGGCGGGCATCCGGGAACATAGACATCCACCGGAATTATCTCATCAATACCTTGCAGTACGCTATAAGTATCAAATATTCCTCCGCTTGAAGCGCAGGCTCCCATGGCCAATACCCACCTGGGCTCAGCCATTTGTATATAAACCTGCTTTAACGGTGGCCCCATCTTTTTAGCAATGGTTCCCATCACCATCAGCAAGTCGGCTTGTCTCGGTGAAAAGCTTGGACGCTCCGAACCAAAACGAGCAAAATCATAGTGGGCACCCATTGTTGCCATGAACTCAATTCCGCAACAAGAGGTAGCAAAAGGCAATGGCCAGATCGAATATTTCCTGGCAAGGCCGATGACGCTGTCAAGAGTAGTTGCAAAAAAACCCTGTCCTTCGTACCCCGGAGGGGCTTCAACTAAATTTGGGACTTTTGTGGTTGCAGTACTCATAATAAATGGTTTGTGCTATGCCTGATCAGGCCTCCCACTTCAACGCTCCTTTTTTAACTACATAAATGAATCCCGCGAATAAAAATCCGAGGAACATAAACATTTCTATAAATCCCAACATCCCCAATTCTTTAAAGTTCACTGCCCAAGGATAAATAAAAATTACTTCCACATCAAATAGTACGAACAGTATAGCAACAAGAAAATACTTCACATGAAACGGGGTTCTGGCATTGCCTTCAATCTCACCGCCACATTCAAAAGCCTCTAGTTTTCTCTCAGAAGAACGTTTGGGTCCTAACAGATGAGTACCAATGATATTGATCACTACAAAGCCAAAAACAACTCCGAAAAGCAGCAAAATGGGCAAGTAATCCTGAAGATAATCCATTTGTTTCTTTTGCTTAAAAAGCAGCGCAAATATAGGCGAATTGATGAGAAGCAAATCCGTCAGGGCCTTAATTTTTCAATTGCTTATGTTGATAAGCCATCTTAAAGTTTCGTTTACCACTGTTGGTGAACTAAAAGCGCTGGAAGCAGTTATTTTAGCTTTAACAATCAAACTAAAACACAACAAGTTATGAGCAAAAAAATTGGTATCCTCGGATCCGGAGTTGTTGGAAAAGCCTTAGGCACCGGATTCTTGAAACACGGCTATGAAGTAATGATCGGCACACGAGATGCTTCAAAGCTTAATGACTGGAGTGCAAAGAATACAGCAGGCAATGTCGGATCATTTGACGAAGCCGGAAACTTTGGTGAGATCATCGTGCTTGCTGCAAAAGGCACAATTGCAGCAGATGTTTTAAAAATGGCCGGTAATCTTGACGGTAAAATTGTTATTGACGCAACGAATCCAATTGCCGAGACGCCTCCTCAAAACGGAGTTTTGAAATTCTTTACCGATCTTGATGAGTCATTAATGGAACAGCTTCAGAAAGCTTTTCCTAAAGCAAAATTTGTAAAGGCATTTAATAGCGTGGGAAACGCTTTTATGGTTGATCCTGATTTTGGCGGCATCAAACCCAGTATGTTCATTTGCGGGAATGATGATACCGCTAAAGGCGAGGTAAGCAAGATTTTGGTTCAATTCGGCTGGGAAGTTGAAGATATGGGAAAGGCAGAAGGCGCCAGGGCTATTGAGCCGTTGTGCATCTTATGGTGTATTCCGGGAATTTTGCGCGGGCAATGGACCCATGCTTTTAAGTTGCTGAAGAAGTAGAAATTATATCCCGCAACTTCCCAAGCCTGTTTCCGTAGAATACCCAAGTCCGGGAATCTTTGTGACGATTGACCCTATATGTGAAGTGATTCCGGCATCTGAGAAGACTATTTGTGACGAAAGATTTTGTGAGGATGGAGAGAAGTGTTGTTGTTTATCGTGGGGAAGGTAAGTCCCGTTCAGTCAGGAAGCTTTCCATATTAGCGCTGAGGACAGCGTTCCTTCTCCTAATCTGGCTCCTTTTTCAAAACCACTCATTCGCTCAGGTTACCGCAAACTTTTCCGCTTCAGTTACTCAAGGATGCAGTCCTTTAGTCGTCTGCTTTACTGACCTTTCTACCGGCAGTCCCACATCATGGTCATGGAATTTCGGCAACAGCAATTTATCTCCCGATCGAAATCCTTGTGCGATCTACATTGTACCGGGTACTTATACAGTTTCATTAACTGCAAGCAAACCGGGAAGTTCTGATACAAAAACTGTGAATGCCCTGATCACGGTATTTGCCAATCCGGTGGCCAATTTTTCAGCAAACAAGACAATCGGTTGTGCCCCGGAAACTATCAGTTTCACTGATCTAAGCACACCGGGAGATGCCCCTATCGTTTCTTGGAGATGGGATTTCGGGGATGGGAATACTTCAACCACTCAAAACCCAACAAATATTTA
>CAYOYI010000259.1:0-6084 GCA_964408105.1 uncultured Chitinophagaceae bacterium
ACCACCACCGGAGCTTCTATTCTTTCCGACATAGAATCGCTTCCCCGCGCTATCCTTTTTTGGCGAGCAATGACGCACTGGATTGGCGGTATGGGAATCATTGTGCTTGCTATAGCTATCATCCCGATGTTCGGCTTTGGCGGTATGCAAATGTTCATGGCGGAGGCCAGCGGGCTTAGTGCGGACAAACTTCATCCGCGCATCACCGACACGGCCAAGCGCATCGGGATGATCTATGTTTTGCTAAGCATTCTCGGAACGGTTTTTCTTATGCTTGGCGACATGGATTTTTTTGATTCGGTCTGTCATATGATGGCTGCTATCGCTACCGGGGGATTTTCCACAAAGAACACAAGCGCGGTTGGCTTTTCACCATATACACAATATGTGCTGATCGTAATAATGTTTCTCGGTGGCGTCAATTTCACGCTTCATTATTTCGCATTGAAAGGCAAAATCCGTAAGGTGCTGAAAGATGAGGAGCTGAGGTTTTATTCACTTGTTTTGCTGGTTGTAAGCGCGATATGCGCTGTTGCACTCATCAGGCGCGATGGGCTTCCTATCGAGCAGGCAGTGCGTGATTCGTTATTCAATATTGCCTCCATTGTTACTTCGACCGGATTTGCATCGGCAGATTATGAGAAGTGGCCGCAGATCACCCACCTGCTGATTTTCATAATAACTTTTTTTGGCGCCTGCGCGGGATCAACTTCAGGCGGAATGAAAATGACGAGAATATGGCTGCTGCTTAAGGATAGCGGCCTTGAAATCAAAAGATTGCTTCATCCTCGCGCTGTAATTCCATTGCGGCTCAATGGTAAAGTTGTGCCACGCGAGACATTATCGAACGTGCTGGCTTTTTTTTATTTCTATATCCTTGTATTTGCCGGAGCGTCAATTATACTCACAGTGCTCGGGATGGATATAGTATCAGCGATGACCGGTGTTGTAGCTTGCCAGAGCAACGTTGGCCCAGGTCTTGGAACTGTAGGCCCAATGGATAATTACTCCGGTGTACATTGGCTCGGGAAATGGGTCTTATCAGCCGTGATGCTGATCGGGCGGTTGGAAATTTTTACGGTGTTCCTCGTTTTTTCTCCCGGGTTCTGGAAAAGGGTTTAGCCTGAATTTCTTCTCAAAAAAGCTGCAAACTTTCTTTTCTTTGCCTTTGCATCCCAATGATCAATTACCGGCTGGTTTTTAACATTTTAGGAACGCTGCTCTTGTTCAACGGAGCGCTGATGATGACAGCGCTTCCTTTTTCCTACAAACATCACGAAAGCATGTTCCCGTTACTTGCTGCCGGGGGCATAACCTTGTTAATAGGATTGATTTTCCGGATGTTAACCGCAAGAAAATTGACCCTCGATATGCACATGAAGGAAGGATATATGGTAGTGACCTTTGCCTGGATATTTATGTCACTAACCGGTGCGCTTCCTTATGTAATAAGCGGAGCGATTCCTTCCTACACCAATGCTTTCTTCGAAACGATGTCCGGATTCACCACCACCGGAGCTTCTATCTTATCAGATATAGAGTCCCTGCCGAAAGGGATTTTATTCTGGCGCAGTATGACTCACTGGATTGGTGGAATGGGTATCATCGTTCTGGCAATTGCCGTGATGCCGGTGTTAGGTTTTGGCGGTATGCAGATGTTTGCAGCAGAAGCATCAGGATTGACAACGGACAAGCTGCATCCCAGAATTACGGACACAGCAAAGCGCTTATGGATCATTTATGTATTGATCACCGGAGCGCAAACCGCGATGCTGATGTTTGGCGAAATGGATTTTTATGAGTCACTGAATCATTCCATGTCCACTGTGGCTACCGGAGGTTTCTCCACAAACAACGTCAGTTTGGTGAATGCCTCACCTTACACACAGTATGTTGTCACGTTCTTTATGTTCACTGCAGGGATAAATTTCGCGCTACATTACTTTACGCTGAAGGGAAGGCTGGGAAAGGTTTTTAAGAATGAAGAGTTCAAATTCTATTTGATTGTGGTCCTTATACTCAGTTTTGTTGTGGCTATCGCGCTCCTCTGGAAAAAAGAGCTTCCTGCAGAGCAGGCTTTTCGCGAGGCGCTCTTCCATGTGGTTTCGATCATTACCACTACAGGCTTCATAGCTGCGGACTACGAGCAATGGACGCCATTTCTGATCTATCTCATTTTTGTCATTTCATTTTTCGGAGCGTGTGCCGGTTCGACCGCAGGCGGATTAAAAATGGTACGGGTAAGGCTGCTGCTGAAAGACAGCGCGCTGGAGTTGAAACGCCTGCTGCATCCTCGTGCCGTAATACCGGTCAGGATCAGCGGGAAAAATGTTCCCAGAGAAGTGATGGCGAATGTGCTGGCGTTCTTCTTTTTCTATATCCTGATCTTCGGCATCGGCTCCATGATATTAACCATGCTTGGAATGGATCTGCACTCCTCCATGGGCAGCGCAGTAGCTTGCATGAGCAACGTTGGCCCCGGTATTGGCAGTGTTGGAGCTATGGATAATTATTCCCACGTTCCTGTTGCCGGGAAATGGCTATTGTCATTTCTTATGCTAGTGGGAAGGTTGGAAATATTTACCGTACTGCTGCTTCTAACTCCCGGATTTTGGAAGAAGATTTGATTCTGCGCACCATCGGGAATGATTACTTTTGCATCAGAAAATTATGACCATGAAAAAACAAGACTTCCTTAAAGAAAAGATCCAGCACATTGACATCACCAAGTACAATGTAGTTCCATTGGTAGATGCCATGAAGGATATGGCTTTTCAGTCACGCAACTTGTACAACGCTTCGGCAATTTTTGACATGATGCAGAAAGACAAAGACTGCGCAGTGTTCCTTACACTTGCCGGTTCACTTATTAGTGCCGGTTTGAAAAAGGCTATTGTGACATTGGTTGAGAATAATATGGTTGACGCGATTGTTTCCACAGGCGCCAACATCGTGGATCAGGATTTCTTTGAGGGCCTTGGCTTCAGTCACTACAAAGGGACGCAGTTTGTTGATGACCAAAAGTTGCGTGAACTGATGATTGACCGCATATATGACACTTACATAGATGAAGAAGATCTGAGAGTTTGCGATGATACGGTTGCCAAGATCTGTGATACTCTTGAAAGAAGGCCATATTCCTCAAGGGAGTTCATTTATGAAATGGGTCGCTACCTGGATTCTGATGAGAAATACGCCTCAAGCCGTGAAGAGTCAATCGTTTATCAGTGCTACAAAAAAGGTGTTCCGATCTTCGTTCCGGCATTCTCCGACTGTTCTGCAGGCTTTGGATTGGTTCATCACCAATATCACACGCAAGGACCTAAGGTTACGATTGATTCTGCCGCTGATTTCCTTGAAATCACAAAGATCAAAATGCAGCACCGCGAGTCCGGTATATTCATGATTGGTGGAGGCGTGCCGAAAAATTTTGTTCAGGATATCGTTGTAGCTACAGACATTCTCGGAGATGAAGCTCCGATGCATAAATACGCGGTTCAAATTACCGTTGCAGATGAGCGTGATGGCGCGCTTTCCGGTTCTACGCTGAAAGAAGCCTGCTCATGGGGTAAGGTTGATACCGTGAACGAACAAATGGTATTTGCCGAAGCCACGATTGCATTCCCGCTCATTGCAGGCTATGCTTATCACAAGCAAAACTGGAAAGCAAGAAAGGAAAAGAGGCTGAATGATCTGTTTGCGCAGGTCGAAGCCTGATCGGTTGTTGTTTGCAGTTCATAGTTAATAATGAGATTTACATTTCTTTTTGTAGCTGCTTTCCTTGCATTAAGTTTCGCTTGCAAAACTTCTCAAAAGAATACTCAAGCAGAGCCCGTAGTTGAAGAGACAGCTAATCAGGAGCCTAAGGGCGAAAAGATCGAAAATCAAATTCTGGGTTCTTGGGTTTGGTATAAAACAAGTTGCTGTTTTCGTATGCCTAAGATTACCTATGGAGACTCATTACCACAGCCTAAGATTTTAACTTTTGAAAAGGACCTTGTAAAATACTATTCAGGAGAAACACTCACCGACACAGTGTCTTATAAAATTGATTACAACGTGATGCGTGACAATCGCCCGATAATACTTATAAGGGATAAGCATCCCGGCTACATTTATTTTAAAAGCGATACCCTTGTGATTGATTATGGGTATATGGATTTGCAAACCGAGTATTATTTAAAAAAGAAGTAGGGCTTACAGCGCAACTTTCCACTCCGCAGGTTTTTTACTCCAGCTTTTTAATTCTTCCAGATCGGTTTGCCTGATGAGATTTTTTCTAAGGGCAACATTAAGCAGGACTTCATAACCCGACAGGGAGCAATAGGAGTAACCCGCATTTTTAAAATTCTTTTCTGCTTCATCAAACCCGTAGCTAAATGTTGCCGCAACGCCCAGGATTTTGCAGCCTGCTTCTTCAAGAGGCTTGAGCGCATTCAGCGAGCTTTTGCCGGTTGAAATCAGATCTTCAATCACTACCGCTTTTTGTCCGGCTTTCACCTCTCCTTCAATTTGTTTCCCCATGCCGTGTTTTTTCGGCTCGGGGCGCACATAAGCAAAGGGAAGCTTCATCGCATCTGCAACAAGAGCGCCCTGAGCGATTCCTGCGGTGGCAACGCCAATGACCAGATTTGCATCTGTATATTTTTCCCGGATCATTTCTACGAGGTTGTCGCGGATAAAAGTCCTTACCTCTGGATGAGAAAGCGTGATCCGGTTGTCGCAATAGATGGGAGAAACCCATCCTGAAGCCCATGTGAAGGGCTTGTCTGGTTGAATTTTAATTGCTTTAACTTGCAGCAGCAGTTCAGCCACTTTTTCAGCAACAGAGGGAGAATAGATCATGGCCCAAAACTATTTAATTTTTTCCGACAGCCGCAAGATCGTAATTTATGAAAATGCCGATGAAAAGGGTATTTCGGTCGAAGCGGATGGAAAAATTTTAGAATTAAAAAGATCCGTTGAAGTCCAATCATTCGTCAGGGGAATTGAGTCAGGGAAATATCAGGAGCTTTCGATCAAATGCACGGATGCCGATGAAATGTTTGAAGTGGTAAAATCGGCCTACGACAAGCTTGTGCTTGCTGCAGGAGGTGTGGTTGAAAATAGTTTCGGACAAGTTCTCATGATTTTCAGGAACGGAAAATGGGATTTACCGAAAGGAAAATTAGAGGAGGGCGAATCAGCGCTGGAAGGCGCCTTACGGGAGGTGAAGGAAGAAACAGGTCTGAAGCAACTTGCTCATATTTCTTCAATCGGCAGCACCTATCACACTTATCATCAAAAGGGCAAAAGCTATTTCAAGGAAACAATCTGGTATCTGATGAGTACGAATGATAAGAATGTTAAGCCGCAACTTGAGGAGGGAATTACACAGGTGCAATGGTTTGACAAGCATGAACTGCCGGGAATCTTCGGTGACACATATCACAATATAGAACTGCTCATAAAACGATATTTGTCAAAAATTGACGGACATATATTGTGATGCACCTTATAGGATACATTGGAGCAGTTTTGATGGGAGTGATGCTTGGCCTTACAGGGAGCGGGGGAGCGATCCTTACGGTTCCGATTTTGGTTTACCTGTTTGCAATTCCTGCCGTTACAGCTACCGGCTACAGCCTTTTCGTGGTGGCCATCACCAGCTTTGTTGGCTTCGTTCAATATTACAGACAAGGGAATGTGCATCTCAAGACAGCATTTTTATTTTCTATTCCGTCCATGATCTCAATTTTCACGGCACGTAAAGTGGTTCACCTTTTACCGGAGGTGTTTTTTCATGTCGGCTCGGTCGAAATAACCAAAGATGTTGCGCTGCTTTCATTGTTTGCAATCATGATGATTGCTGCCTCTTACTACATGATCAGGAAACCAAAGCAGGCGGATAGGAATGACGGGCAAAAAGTTGGCGATAAATTTAACTACTACGTTTTGCTGCAGGGTGTGCTGATTGGATTTTTCACTGGAATGGTTGGCTCCGGAGGCGGATTTATGATCGTTCCGGCATTGGTATTATTCTCAAACATTCCGATCAGGATTGCTGTGGGCACTTCATTGCTTACCATATCGCTTAACTCAATG
>CAYOYI010000260.1:0-6047 GCA_964408105.1 uncultured Chitinophagaceae bacterium
AGGAATCCTTCTTTGTCCGCATCAAGGATTGCAACCAGAGAAACTTCCGGCAGGTCAAGCCCTTCGCGCAATAGGTTCACACCGATCAGCACATCAAACTTTCCCAATCGAAGATCGCGCAGAATTTCCACCCGCTCCATTGTATCCACTTCCGAGTGGATGTAACGACATTTAATGTCCAGCCGTGTCATGTATTTGGAAAGCTCTTCAGCCATACGCTTGGTGAGCGTAGTGACCAAAACTCTTTCCTGTACTTTCACCCGCTCATCAATTTCATCCAGCAGATCATCAACCTGGTTCACACTCGGACGCACTTCAATTACGGGGTCTAATAATCCGGTCGGCCTCACCAATTGCTCTACGATCACTCCTCCGGATTTTTCCAATTCATAATCAGCAGGAGTTGCGCTCACGAAAATTGCCTGATTCACCATTGATTCAAACTCGGAGAAATTCAATGGACGGTTGTCAAGTGCAGAAGGTAAACGGAATCCATATTCAACAAGGTTCAGCTTCCTCGCTCTGTCACCTCCATACATCCCGCCAACCTGCGGAATGGTGACATGGCTCTCATCTACCACCAAAAGAAAGTCATCCGGGAAATAATCGAACAAACAAAACGGACGCTCGCCATGCCTGCGCCTGTCCAGAAAGCGTGAGTAATTCTCAATACCGGAACAATAGCCCAACTCTCGCATCATTTCCATATCAAAATTCACGCGCTCCGATAAGCGTCTTGCTTCCGCATCTTTTCCTATTGAAGTGAAATAGTCCACCTGCTTGTTCAGCTCGTCCTGTATTTCTGCAATCATTTCTTCAAACTCATCACGGGGGGTCATGTACATATTCGCGGGGAAGATGGCAATATTGTCGAAACCCTCGATAGTTCTTCCAGATTCCGGATCGAAACTTTCAAGCTCTTCAATTTCATCACCGAAAAAAGTAACGCGGAAGGCAATGTCAGCATACGGTAGAAAAATATCAACCGTATCACCTTTCACCCTGAAGTTGGCACGCTTGAATTCACCTTCGGTGCGGGAGTATAAACTATCCACCAGCTTGAACAAAAATTGATTCCTACTGATGGTTTGTCCTTTCTGCAAGCGGATTATTCGCCTGGTATATTCGGTAGGGTTTCCGATTCCGTAAATGCATGAAACGGTGGCTACAACAATGATGTCCCGCCTCCCCGATAGCAAAGAGGATGTGGCTTTCAGGCGCAGCTTCTCCACTTCTTCATTAATTGAAAGGTCTTTTTCGATATAGGTATCTGTCACCGGCAGATAAGCTTCCGGCTGATAATAATCGTAGTATGAGACAAAATACTCCACAGAATTTTCCGGGAAGAACTGTTTGAACTCTCCGTACAATTGCGCGACAAGTGTTTTGTTATGACTCAGCACAAGCGTAGGCTTTTTTACATTTTGTATCACATTGGCGATGGAGAAAGTTTTTCCGGAGCCTGTTACGCCAAGCAACACTTGTGCCTTATCGCCACGAAGCACACCTTCGGTTAGTTGCTTGATTGCTTCAGGCTGATCGCCCGTGGGGCTGAATGTGGAACTGAGTTTAAAATCCATGCTGAAAAATTTGCCACGAAGTCACAAGTACGATGGTCACCCTGAGCGGAGTTGCGCAAGCCAGCCCATAATGGTTCAACTCCGCTCACCATGACAACGCATGGTGCAATTTATTCGTTACTCGCCTTAGTGTCTTTGTAGCAGAAAAATTTTTGAAATAGCTTTGCTATTTTAGAAGCAAAATTAAGTTATGGAATACAAGGACATAGTTGCCATTAGTGGCTTGGGTGGTTTGTTTGAAGTAGTTGCAAAGCGTGAGGATGGGATGATCGTTCGCGGGTTGGAAGAAGATAAGCCGCATTTTGTTGCAAGCAGGCAACATGTTTTTTCCCCGCTGGAAACAATTACTATTTATACTACCAAGGATACCGAGGATCTGCTGAATGTGCTGCTGGAGATGAAAAAGCAATCAAAGGAAAATCCGCCTGTTGATCTTAAAGCAGATAACAAGGCATTTAAGGATTATTTCAAAAAAGTGCTGCCTGAATATGATGAAGAGCGGGTGTATGTGAGCGATATTAAAAAGGTAATTAAGTGGTATGCTGTGCTTGATAAATTCGACCTCATTAAAAAGCCCAAGCCAAAAGAAGAAACGGAAACGGAGAAACCTGCACACGAAGTGAAGAAGGCTGTTCCTGAAGCTACCAAGAAAGTTGCCGTGAAAGAAAAACCCTCAAAAGCCTCATCCAGGAAAGTGGAGGTCAGAAAAGCTGGTGGCCCGCGAAAGACCGGATGACCTTATTCAGCAATAAGCTTCTTGTAGTACACCTGCTCACCTTCGGTGATGCTAAGCAGATAAATTCCTGAGGGAATTGCTTCTGTTATATCAAACGACCTGAAATATCTGCCGGGCAGTTCGTTATTCTCAAATAATTGAGCGATTTGTTTTCCTTCAAGGTCAAACAATCCAATGCGAACAACATTTTCATTCTTCACCGAATAATCAATATTGATCTTGTTGCGAAATGGATTTGGAAAAATGTTTATTCCCGCTGCTTCAGCTTTGACAGGTTTAATTCCTGTCAGATTTATCTGGGTTAAACCAGATGAAGTAGATACCACTGCCCTTGATTTATAAACTATATCACCGGTTGCTAGCGTATCTTCATTAGATCCCACACCGGATGCATAAAAGGTTACTGGTCCAAGATCTACAGATGGTGCCTGCCATTTAAATATCCACGCGCTGGTTGAGTTTGCGTTTTTGTGTCCGATGTATTCTCTGTTGCCTTGCGTTGTTTTTGAAGTTTTGTTGATGTCAATGATAGTAAGCGTCCCCGCACCGTTTCCGTTGGCATCCAAAGCGGTAAATTGAAATCCTTTCTTATTACTCTGAACAGTACCCATGCCAATGGTGATATTATAGGTTGTTCCGGGAGAATATCCATTGCTCAAGCTTGGTACCGTGGTGTTGCTAATGGTTAGCTTGTTCGGATCAAGGTTTTCTGCGTTTCCTACATGGCATCCTGAGGCTCCGCATGTGCTTTCACCCGGGGCACCAGTATAACCCGGTGATGGTGACGCGGTTTCAGTATAAGTGAATGATGGATTGAGTATCAGTCCAAACATTGTGGCAATGGTAAGAGAAACAATGATCGTTTTATGATTCAGCATCTTGTATTTTTTTGAATCCCGAAGATGACAAAAAATGTGCTCAAATCATCGCGTGACATTTATTATTTTTAACTGCCCTGCAGAAATAATTTTCGAAAACTTATTGTCATGAAAAGACTGTTCACCGCGTTTTTGCTGGTCTTTACATCCTGCAATTTTTTAAATGCTCAGTCAAGTACGGATATTTTCATTGACTATGCCGGCTCCAACGGTGATGATTATCTGTCAGTAGGAATCCTGAACATGAATTTCTCCATGCCAGCAGACACCTTCGGTGACCGCTACGTTGTAGTCGCATTTGATTCGCTTCATGACGATATAAGTGGTACTGGATTTAATTACAACGATTTTGATTTCTATGTTGTTGACAGCGTCTTCTTTGTTTACGGGCATGAAAATAATTCTCTGGCAAATGATACTCTGGTCGTTAACATCATTCAGTTGGATGCATTCGGTTACCCGACTAGTACAATTTTGTGGTCGCAAACATTTTATTCCGGTGCTGCTTCATTCTCCGGGGTTAACAACTGGCAAAACCTGGTTTTAGATACCGTTGCACCAGAATTGGTTTTACCATCTTCAGTAAAGTTTGGAGTAAGGTTAGAGTATTACGGAGCGAAGGAAGATACGTTTGCTTATCTCTACAGTTTCGTTGACAAAGGCGCCTGCCCTGGAATGGGCGAGCCGTACTCAGCAGAATTTTCGCAGTTCTGGCCGAACTCCTTTAGGTTCGATGTATTTAATAATTTGCTGTTGCCGACCGCGCCTCCCGGCTATTCGGATGTTCTGTGGGATTGTGATGGTGACCTGACACCGGAAACGGCAAACCCTGTCCAGAACATTAACATTATGGCAAAGGTCCGTGGAATTCAACCCGGACCCGAACCGGAATGTGACACCATTGCGAATGTGATGTTGACGGATACCTCGTACGCCTATCCTGATCCCGGTGGTGGTTATATTTCCGGTCACAACTCTTATTTCGATATTTCGAAAGCAGATTCATTCGGAAATTCTACCGCAGGACAAATAGCAGGAGCTTATTATTATTTTGCCTACGCAAAATTTTCAAGTCCTGCTTCTTTTATCACCGCAGCGATCTGGGATGCTGACGGTGGTGGCGGCAGCCCCGGTACAATGCTTGGCTCGGAAGATATTTCCATCAGCCCCATAGCGCAGGACGTTGCTAATTTCGGCTACACCTACATTCAATTTGATCCGCCTGTTGCAGTTACCGGTGATTTCTACATGGGCATCACTTTCGGATATTCCAATGGTGACAGCGTTGCGCTATATACGAACAGCGAATTCACCGGCAGGCCGAACACGGCATGGGATCAATACGGTGATTCTACGTGGCACACTTATCCGGCAAGTTGGGGAAAGAGTGTTTCACATTATATTTTCCCGATCATCTGCACAGGGCAGGTTTGCCCCAACATTTCGCTGGCGACAAGCTCAACCAAAGCGGTTTGCCTGAATCCTAACGGAACTGCAGCGGCCGTTGCAAGCGGTGGAGAATCACCCTATTTGTATGAATGGAGCAACAATGATTTTGGAGGAGCGATTGACGGGCTTGCATCGGGATTTTATTCCGTCACCGCAACAGATATTAACGGGTGCAGCGCATCATCCTATGTTGTGGTGGGAGATTCTGCTGTGAATCTTGCTCTCTCAGTGAGCAGTTCGGTTAATACCTCTTGCAGTCAGCCGGATGGCGAAGCCGTGGTAGCTGCTTCCGGTGGAACTCCGCCATATTCCTACCTATGGTCAACGGGATCTATTTCGGATTCCATTACTGGAGTTCTCGGTGGAAATTATTCCGTTACAGTGGCGGATGCTGACGGATGCACAGGCGATACGATCGTGAATGTGGGCAGCACGGTGCCGATCATTACAATTTCGGTTCTTGATTCAAGCGGAAATACCGCCTGCATTAATCCTGATGGCTCTGCAATAATTTCCGTGAGTGGAGGCAATGCGCCTTACACAATTCAGTGGAGTTCGGGCGCAACCGGTGACACGATCATCGGTCATCCTGCTGGCAATTACAGGGTTACTGCCACGGATGTGAACGGGTGTGCAGGCAGTCGTTCTGTCATCATTCCCGATGAGCGGCCAACGGTAATAGTCAGTATTGATTCAGTGAAACCCGTAACATCTTGCGTTGCGGATGACGGGCTTGCAATTGTTTCCGCGAGCGGGGCATTGGGCGCAGTGACTTACACGTGGAATAGCGTTCCGTTTCAGAATGGTGATACCGCTACCGGATTGTCTGCCGGAAGTTACAGCGTTACTGCAGTTGACCAATCGAGCGGCTGCACCGGAACTGCAACAGTGACCATCACAGAGGATTTTTCTGTGATGGCAGTTGACGTTAATACTACGAACGTCACTTCCTGCACGGTGAAAGACGGCACAGCTAAAGCTAATGTTTCCGGAGGGGCGGGACAGTTCACCTTTTTGTGGAGTACAAACGGAACGGCCGATTCATTGAGCAATCTCAGCGAAGGAAATTATACCGTTACGGTGACAGATATTGCCAGCGGTTGCACTGCAACAGACAGCGGTGCGATCGGATCGGATGCTGATGTTCCATCGGTGACCGTTACGGCAACAGATGAAACTTCTTCGGCAGCAAATGACGGAACTGCTTCTACAACTGTAACAGGAGGAACATCACCATTCGACTATTTGTGGAGCAACAGCGCAACCACTGACACCATCAGCGGATTGGATGCTGGAATTTATTCGGTGACTGTTACCGATGCAAACGGCTGCTCTGCTACTGCATCAGATACAGTTGAGACAAATACGGGCATTGGTGGTATTTCAACTTTTGAGTTCATTTCC
>CAYOYI010000261.1:0-6027 GCA_964408105.1 uncultured Chitinophagaceae bacterium
GTGGATTTCTGTTTCAGGAATTCTCTTTAATAGGAATGGTTCAGCATCTGGTTCATTTAGCCTCAGGCCATAGATGCCGCCTTTTGCTTTTCCGCCATGAAGCGTTGCAAACCGGTCATCAGAGCTGATGTATGCTATCTGCTTTTCATGGTCAATAGTAAGGTCTTCTGCACCCGCAATATTTTCAATACGGCTTGTTTTTCCATTGAAGTGAGGATTAAGATTCTTGAATTGCCCCGCGTCATAAATGGTTTTCAAAATGAAAGCAGCAACAGTGATCAGTAGAATCAGAAGTGTCGCGAGAATTTTTTTCATCATTGAGATTCGTTTATCAAAATATGTTAAATCGTTTGTCGTTTATTCACTTTTAGAAAAATTTCCCGCCTGAGCACGTTAAGATTGTAAACGTAATTTTCCATTCTCAATTTCTTGTTAAAAAATGCTTGGGTACAGGAACAGTTGGTACAAATATCTTTTTATTTTCAGCTTACCGCTGTTTTTTCTTTCGTTGAGCGGTTGCTTGGGGACGCTTCCTTCTAAAGATGCATTAAAGGACATCCAAAACCACACCGCTTCTGAGGTTTACTCCAGCGACAGTGTGTTGATAGGAAGATACTTCGTGCAAAACCGCACCAATGTGAAGTTTGAGGAGATTTCACCGCTGATCATCAATGCGCTGGTTGCGACTGAAGATGTCCGGTTCTATACGCATGAAGGTGTTGACACCAGAAGTCTTTTGAGGGTTCTGATTAAAACGATTTTAATGGGGGATGAAAGCTCAGGCGGAGGGAGCACCATCAGCCAGCAGCTTGCAAAAAACCTGTTTCCCCGTCAAAAGGGATTTATGGCGGTGATGAAGAATAAATTGCGCGAGGCGGTGATTGCACAGCGTCTTGAAGAGGTTTATTCGAAAAATGAATTACTCACGTTGTATCTTAATACCGTTTCGTTCGGTGAAGAAGTGTTCGGGATCGAAACAGCGGCTGAGAGATATTTCAGCGAGAAACCCAAAGATGTGAATATTCAGCAGGCTGCTACGCTGGTGGGAATGCTGAAAGCAACTTCATTCTATAATCCTAATAAGAATCCTGACAATGCGATTCAAAGAAGAAATGTTGTTATCGGGCAAATGACGAAATACGGCTACCTCGATGCAGCAGTGGCAGATTCGATCAAGATGTTGCCGCTGGATCTGAATTATAAAAAAATTACGCACGAAACAGGCCTGGCGCCTTATTTCAGAGAGATGCTCAGGCTTCATCTCGATAATGCTATTGACGCATACAACACAGAGCATGAGACGGAATACAATCTATATACAGACGGATTTAAGATATATACAACAATTGACTCGCGCATGCAGCACTATGCAGAAAAGGCGGTGAGGAGACACATGTCGGAGCTGCAAGCTGTTTTTGATCAGCACTGGAAGAGCAAAAGGCCATGGGATGAAGAACCGAAACTGCTTGAACAGGCAATTAAAAATTCCAAGCGGTACAAGATTTTGCAAGCAGATGGACTGAGTGACATCGAGATTGAAAAGACAATGAATACCCCAGTTGAGATGAAAATGTTTTCATGGAAGGGTGGGGAGGACACTATGGTAATAAGCCCGGTTGATTCAATCAAATGCGGGCTGATGACTTTGCATTGCGGAATGCTGGCCATGGACCCTTATACCGGTGAGATCAAAGCATGGGTGGGCGGCATTGATTACGCTCATTTCAAATTCGATCACGTGAAGGCACAGCGGCAGGTGGGTTCCACTTTCAAGCCGATCCTTTATGCGACAGCATTGGAATCAGGCATTCACCCCTGCGACCGCTTCTCAAATGAACAGAAAGTTTATGAGGAATATGAAGACTGGTCGCCTGAAAATGCGGATGGCGTTTATGGCGGATATTATTCCATGCAGGGAGCGCTCACGCACTCTGTTAATACCGTTTCGGCCGAGTTGGTGATGCAAACAGGCATCAAGCCGGTGATTGAGCTTGCGAATCACATGGGTATCGCATCGGCAATTCCGGAGGAACCTTCGATTGCATTAGGCTCTGCGGAAATTCCGCTGCTGCAAATGACGGCAGCATATTGTGCATTTGATAACGGGGGAAACAAAATAATCCCTTCCTTTCTCACCAGTGTGGAGGATAAGAATGGCCAGATTATCATCGAAAGAAAAAAAATAAGCAGCGAGCGTGTTCTTTCAGAAAGCACCGCACAAACCATCACCCATTTTTTGCAAAGCGTGGTTGACAGCGGCACTGCCACTTCCCTGCGCACGCAATACGGTTTCTCAAATGATATTGCCGGGAAGACAGGCACCACTCAAAATAATTCCGATGGATGGTTCATTGGCTATACTCCTGCTTTGGTGTGCGGTGTGTGGACGGGAGCGGACATGCCATCGGTACACTTTCGCACAACAAGCCTCGGTCAGGGCGCAAAAACAGCCCTTCCCATCTGGGCGCTTTTCATGAAGCAGCTTCAAAGCGATCCTGAGTTGTCCATTGTGACAAAGAAACAATTTCCCGAAATGGATCAACGCCTGCTCGCTTCGCTTGACTGCGAGATGTACCGTGAATATGACAGCCTCTGGGAAAGGTTGTTTGCCAAAAAAGATAAAAAGCAAAATGAACCGGCTCATGCCGGCAGAGAGGAGAAATCCTTTAAAGACAAGCTAAAAAGGTTCTTCAAAGGCAAAAAGAATAGGTAGCAGCAATAGCATTACCGCATAATATCTGCATTGTCCTTTTCTTCCGGGTATTACTCGCTGATTCAGCGATCAGCTTCCCTTCAGCATCGGCAATCCCGTTTTGGGATTCTCAACTACCTTTTTTCCCGCAGGCAATGAATTCAGTGCGCCCGGCTTCACTTCCTTGGCGAAATAATAGATAACCTGTTTTCTGCCACCACGCAGTTCCACTTCTTTTGAATGGAGATAATAAGCGGTGCCTTTTGAATTAGTGTGTGAATAAGCCATGATTAACTAATTTTTAATGATACACTTCTTAAAAAAATATTCGTTTCTTGTTGCTGGAAGTGAAATAACGAGAAAAAACTGATTTGACAACCTGATTGATGAAAAAGTTTTTAACACTGCTGATGTATGCAATTGTGATCGCATCGTGTGAAAATGACGACAACGGTGGCGATAACGAATTCAGCGTTGATATTTTTTATAAAGAAATGAGCACGCTCACCCTCGATATCGCTTACGAGCCGGGCGCTGAGCCTTACACGCAAACCATCACCGGCCATCCTTCATGGGAGTTTGCGGAGCACAACATCGAGTCCGTGTTCACCACGCGCCCCATCGCGCTCGATGCCATTGTGCCCACCGCATTGAGCCAGATGAAATCCATTCCCGCACAGAATAAATCAAGCTTCAAAGCTGCTGAGATCAGGAGCATGGCCAGCGTCTATCGCAGCAGTGAAGGCACAGCCACCGATGGCAACATCTTCATCCTTTTCCTCAACGGATATTTCTACCAGAACGATTCAATCAATCAAAGCGTACTTGGGGTGCATCTCACGGGCACTTCCATCGTTGCCATCTTCAAACCGGCCATCAACAAGGGCACGCTCACGCTGGCCATCCGCCACTTCACCGAGCAGTCGGTGGTGGTGCATGAGTTGGGCCATGCGCTCGGCCTTGTTGACAACGGCACGCCCGTCACCTCATTGCATGAGGATTCAGCCCATCCCGCGCACTGCAACAATCAAAGCTGCGTGATGTACTGGCAGAATGAATTCAGCCTCGGCCTCGTGAGCCAGGTGCAGAACTTCCGCGATGGAAAGAAGTTCATCATCTTCGGCCCCGAGTGCGTTAACGACATGCGCAGCTACATGCCGTAGTTTGCGATTTGAAAGATTTTGGGGGGTATAGCCTCGTTTCTCCAGTGGCTTTGTTAGGCAGCGTTTTGTTCAGAACGGCATTGTGGTTTTGTTGCGGGAGGGAGACGGATTTTAAAATCCGATACATCAGTGCTCTATCGGATTTACAATATTGCAAATCCGAAGGGCTAATTCTTAACAGTTGTTCCCGCAACATTGCTTGTCGGGCATGCTTCATCGAGCCTGCAGCTCGTAAAGCTGAGGCTTAAAGCTACTTTGGCCAGCAAAGCGCAGCCTCATGAGGGTCCTGGTTTTAAGCCGGGATATTTTTCTACAAACATTTCACCGCTTGGGATTTGTTTTGACCTCACTATTGTATGCCGGCTGCCGTATCATATCACAAAATAACGGTGCGCTCTTGTAGAATACGCGACCAGTACGCCAAAATCACATCTTAATTTTATCAAATTGCAGCCGGAGGTTTAAGTTGTGATGGGTGATCCTTACCGAATCAGCCGGATAACCCGGCTGTCCGAAGTATTGTGCTTCAGCCGTTTTGCGTGCTCTTTTGTAATATTCTCCGCGAGTGATGCGGCTGCAATCGCTGGCAGTGATGTAAGCGGTGTGATGCCTGCTTCCATGTTCAAGCAGTATGCTGGCAGTGTCGGTTTGCAGTTGTTCGAAACGTATGGTGGAGTAGCCTTTTTGCATGAGCAGGGAAAGGTCAGCGCGCAGTGTGTTGAGAACAAACCTGCGCTTCAATGGCTTCACGCAGTGCTCCACCTCAAAGCCCCCGTTGCCCAGGAAACGAAAGTCAAAATATTTCATGCCCATCTCGCTGGTAAGCACTGCACGCCTCGATGAGTCAATTGTTTTCACCAGCAGCAAGCCGGAGAAGTGGCGTTTATTGAAATCAATCTTCGTACTGTAGAGGACGGTTTCATCAGTGCCGGTGAGCAACTTGCTACACTCATCGCTCAAAGCTGTTCGCGGGATACCCTTATAGGTGGAGCACGAGCACAGAAATATGAGCGCCAAGCTACTGCACCGCAAACAGTTCATCCTTAAGCGCGACATTAAGCTCTTTATTGTTGAAGGTGATGATAGTGTAATCTCCGCCAACTTCATTCATTTGTAGTTTGGTGGCAGAGAAATTTTCCTTGTTAACGTAGATGTCAATGCTTTCAAAAAATTCCTTGAGTCCCTTGACTGCCGGTATCATTTTAAGCTTGTATTCACTGTCACCTTCAAAGGCATAGATGGTGAAATCGGGATTATAGAAAGCGGTGCCCTGCACACAGTCAATCATGATCTGGTTGATCTGCTGGAACATCTTGCTCGATTGCATGTCCATCTTATTTTCACGCTGGTCATCTTTCACGAGAACCTTCGTGCCGTTGATGACCATCAGATATTTGAATGGCTCCCGATATTCGAGCCGCACCTTGTTTTCTTTTTGAAAGTAGAAGACCCCTTTTGAAGTGATGGTCTCTTCCAGCAGGCTGAGGTTTTTCTCCTGCACGAAATCGCTTTTCAGCGAGGTGATCTTTGCGGATGCCAGTGAGAACTGTGTTTTGAAGGTATTAGGGTTTTTTACAGGCTGGTAATCTTGAGCGAAGGAGAGTGCAGTGATACTGAATAGAAAAAATGTTGCAAGTGGTTTAAGCATAAGCCTGCATGTCGATTAATTGGTCAAGGCGAACGATCAGGTAACCCGCCTCACGCGCCCGGGCAATGAAATTAGGCAATACACTCGCGGTATGAATGCCATTATCATGAAACAAAACGATGTCGCCCATCTTTAATTTTTTAATGACACGTGACAGGAGCTTCTCCGGGCTTTTCACCACGGTATCCATCGAGCGCAGGCTCCACCCCACGGAAACAAACTTGGTATCATGCAAAGCCTTTGCCAGATTTGGATTTGTAACGCCATAAGGCGGGCGAAATAATTTCGGGTACCTGCCGGTAGTATTCTGAATCAGCTCAGCGGTGATTTTCATTTCCTGTTTCATCTTCGATGCTGCAAAAAGGTCGAACCAGAAATCATGCGAATAGCTGTGATGCCCGATGATGTGCCCGCGTTCCACAATCTGCTTTGCAATCTCAGGATGGCTTTCCACATTTTTGCCGATGCAGAAAAAGGCAGCCTGCACTTTTTGCTTCTCTAAAATATCAAGAATTGCAGGAGTG
>CAYOYI010000262.1:0-6015 GCA_964408105.1 uncultured Chitinophagaceae bacterium
ATTAATATTTCCTTTACGTTCACATGAGGCACGTTTTTCAAAACCATCCAGTACCACTCTGTTCACTGCAAGTAGGCTAATATCTCTGAGCATTGGTGAATCGGATGCCTGTAAAAAGCGCATAAAACATTGCTGGCACCATCTTTGACAGTAGCCAAGGGTTAACCATTTTTAACAACCCATAATTGATAGGTGCCATTTGTTTGCTAAATTTGTAAACGTTAAACAGATTCTTATGAAAAACTTACTTCTACTTATATCAGCGCTCTTCCTCGGATGTTTTGTTGTTTTTGCACAAGACAATCCCAACGCAGCGGAGATGGCTTTTGAATTTGAGACATACGATTTTGGTGAGATCAACGAAGGGGATGATGCTTCGGTTGATTTCGTTTTCAAAAACACCGGGATGGAAAAACTTATTATTACTGATGTGAAAGCTTCATGCGGATGCACCACGCCTTTCTGGTCAAAAGAGCCGGTGTTGCCGGGTGAACAAGGCAGGATCACGGCAAGTTACAATACCAACGGCAGACCAGGTGGTTTTAACAAGGCCATAACGATCAATTCAAACGCTAAGGAAGAATCAAAGCGGATCTTCATCAAAGGCACTGTAATCGGCAAGGCGCAGGAAGACATCTCGAAGAGCGGGGTGCCCGAGCGTACGCCCTCTATCGTGAACGACCTGAGCGATAATTGAGTGAGGTACCGCGTACCGAGTATTGAGTACCGGGAATTCGCGACCAGATTAAAGAAACTCTGTGGTAACTTAGCCGCAGAGTTTTTTTATGCCCAAAATTTCAAATAAAGGAAAAAAAATGCCGGCTTCCCCGATCAGGAAACTGGTGCCGTTTGCCGAAAAAGCGAAATCTGCGGGAAGGAAAATCTACCACCTCAACATCGGCCAGCCTGATATCGAAACGCCAGAAGAAATGCTGAACGCGGTGAAAAACCTTGACCTCAGGGTGCTGGAGTATTCTCATTCGGCAGGAACGGAATCTTATAGAAAAAAACTCGCACAATATTATCAGAACAACGGAATTGATATTGATTATGCCAACTTGTTAGTGACTACCGGAGGTTCCGAAGCTATCTTGTTTGGTTTATTCTCATGCCTTGATGCAGGGGATGAGATCATCATACCTGAGCCTCTTTATGCCAATTACAACGGCTTTGCCATAGCAGGTGACATTGTAATAAAACCTGTCACCTCATACGTTGAAGAAAACTTCGCCCTTCCTCCTATCAGCGAATTTGAAAAACTTATCACGCCAAAAACAAAGGCAATTCTCATTTGCAACCCGAATAACCCGACCGGTTATTTGTATTCAAAAGAGGAACTTGAGCATTTGCGTGAAATCGTAAAGAAGCATGACCTCTTTTTATTTGCGGATGAAGTTTACCGCGAGTTTTGTTATGACGGGAAAAAGCATTTTTCCATTCTTAATCTCGAAGGATTGGATGAACACGCGGTAGTGGTTGATTCTATTTCTAAAAGATACAGTGCCTGTGGTGCAAGAATCGGTGCGCTGGTCACAAGGAACAAACAGGTTCTCGATTCAGCATTGAAATTCGCACAGGCAAGACTAAGCCCACCAACCATCGAGCAGATTGCAGCGGAGGCAGCGGTTGATGTCGGCATAGATTATTTTGAAAATGTGAAGAAAGAATACACGGCACGAAGAAATCTCCTTGTTGAAAGGCTGAATAAAATGGAAGATGTGCTGTGTCCGAATCCCGGAGGAGCTTTTTATGTACAGGTGAAGTTGCCGATTGATGATTGCGATAAATTCTGCCAGTGGCTTTTGGAATCATTTGAGCTGAACAACCAAACCGTAATGCTTGCACCCGGCACAGGCTTCTATGCTACTCCCGGTTTAGGCAAAGATGAGGTGCGCATTGCATACGTGCTTCATCTGGATGATCTCAATAAGGCGATGGATTGTCTGGATACTGCACTGAAAGTTTATCCCGGCAGGACGATCCCAAGCGAATCAGTTTCTTCGTATAAGTAAGAATTATTTCCCCTCCAGATAGTCTCTCAGATACTCGTACCGGGATGTTAAGTTACCTTCCTTGGCAATAGTAGCACGCCCGATCATGTCGCTCTGTGGTTTTATCAATTCCGGTATCACGGTTTTCACCATGATCTCACCAAAGCTCTCTGAAGCGTCACGGGGTAACTCATTGGGGAGATTGTCAACCGCCATGATGTCAATTGAATTGGGTTGAAAAGGAGTCATTTCTTTCTTTGTTTTCGGATCATAGCCCATCACTGGTTCGGCAATGGTCGTTGCGCGAAGCGTTGCGGGAACAGAGCCGTTGATGTCGCATGAAATGTCTGCAATAGTTTTTATTTTGAAATCAGACGAGTTCATGTCTTCCAGTGAAAAATATCGTGGCGCTTTAGGGTCCCAGAAGATGCAATTGATGAGCAGGTCTGTCCGGGTGTACCATTTTTTAAAATCGCAATCAAAATCCTGTGGCTGTTTGAAGAATTCATCTAAGTCAAAATCCCTACCCTTCTTGTTTGTATAAATATTCATTGGGCTGAGCTGCGTATAGATAGCTTCTGCAAAATCATTGTTCAAATATTCCTGTGGAGTCACTCTTCTGATTCGAAGCAAATCCATCACTTCCACCGCACCGCCTGCAACACGTCCGTCACCGGTGATGGCGATTCGAACAAAAGGGATTTTTAGATTTTGATAATCGTGTTGCACCGCAGGGTAATCCTTATATCCCACTACCCTCTTTAAATTCAGCTTCTGAGTTTTTTTCCCCCACGCCACAAGTCCTTCATGCGCACCAACAATGCCAGCCCACCTTCCAAAGGCGATCACACGAATTCCTTTTTCATCCGTCATACATTCATAATCGACCAGACGAATTCTTTTCCTCACAACTTCCTGCAGCAGTTTTCGATTATATGGTTGTTTTTTTATCGTGTGCGAAAAGAAAAGGTAAGCTTTGTTTTCAATCAATTGACTAATCGGCACTTCCTTCACGCCAAGAAGAATATCGCAATCGCTCACATCGCTCACTACTTGAATTCCCTCTTTTTTAAATTCTTTATCCGTGAAGCACCGGTGGGGTGATGACTGCACTTTCAACTCCACATCCGGAAATTTATGCATCAACTCCCTGCATTCCTTCGGGGAAAGTGGCACTCGTGAATCGGGAGGATTCTTACCTTCCCTTATAACACCAATCTTGAGCATTGTTTACATGTTCCGGTTTACTGTTTACGGCTTTGAAGTTAAAGTTTCCTCTTTTAAGCATATCCTCTAAACGATTCATCATTAATGCAAACGGGAAACACGTAAACCGTAAACTTAATTTGGAACCTTTAGCTTTGTTTCCGTATTTAAGTAGCTGATTGTTCCTTGAAATCATGGGCCTGACCGGAATTGACAGCAAGTGTGGTGATATACCGGCATGCCGAGCGTTGTTTGTTGGCTCGAAAATCTCAACGATCAATTTTTCTTTTTAAATGGCGAAGTAAACTACGCCATGGCTGCTTAATACAAGGTATTAAGCGCCTTTGCTCCCCGCGGGTTTCACCCGACAGACACTCGGATGAGCATCACAACTATCGGGTCGTTCGGTGCAAGCGCTCCGGTGCACGGGACGTAACAGGAGATCGGGATGCGGTTAGGTGCGTTGCCTCAGCTTCCGCTTCCTTAAATTAACAGGCATCTAAGCATGTAGTCGTTATGTTGTCATCTTGACTGGACGTGGGTTCGAATCCCACCAGGTCCACTCTGAAATTGAGCCGAGTATGAGCTTGATTCCTCTCATTGTCATAAAAAAGACAATTTAACCAAAGTGAACATCCTCCCCTATGGTGTTCTCGTCTTTATTCGTATATTACATTTTAATTTACATCTATGAAGAGTGTCTTTAGCCTAAGCTCCATTGTGCTGCTCAGTTTTTTTCTGATGACAACCGGCAAGACCAATGCACAAGGTTGTAACATCACCGTGACCTTGCATCCGGATTCTACGTCCTGTGCGGGTCCTTTGCATAGCATCGGGTCATCCGTTACAGGCGGCACGCCTCCTTATTCTTACTCGTGGTCGAACAGCTACAATACTGAATTTATTTGCAACCTTCCACAAGCTGGCAGTTATTGTCTTACTGTGGTTGACCGAAATGGGTGCTCAAACTTCGCATGCGTCCAAATAGGCTGCAACATTTCAGTCAACATGAACCTGATATCCGGCTGCTTAATTCCTGATATTTCGGGAACTCCGCCATACAATTATTTATGGTCGGATGGATTTACGGGCAGCAATCACTGCAGTTTCAATCCTGCAATTCCGTTATCGCTTACGGTTTTAGATGCAAATGGCTGCGTTGGTCGTTCAGGTTACAGTTCAAATGGCTGCTTAGCTGCTGCTATGACCTGGTATAGTTCTTTTTGTCCTGGACTCCCGGGGTTTGGTGTAAATCCTGTGTCGGGGATCGGTCCATTCAGTTACAGTTGGTCAACCGGTGATACCGCGGATTTTATTTGCACCGCCACGCCAGGTACCTATTGTGTCACTGTTACAGACGTAAATGGTTGCTCAGTATCTTCCTGTGCAAGTTCCGGTTGTTCACTTGGGGCTTCAGTTATTGGGCATTTGCCGCCTTTGGCTCCCCCCTTCTGTAGCGATGACTATATGCTTGCAGCAGTTGCAAATACTGCTGGACCACATTTGTCCTACTTATGGTCTAATGGAAGTACATCCAACTTTATCTTTAATCCTTCCCCCGGGAATTATTGTGTCACCATTACGGATACAAGTGGTTGTTCCGCTTCAGCTTGTGGCTCTGCAAATCCTCCTGCTTGTCAAATTGCCACGGCTATAGAATTGGATACATTGTCCCAATGTTTGAAACCGGTAGTTGTTGGAGCAACTCCTCCCTACTACATAGCATGGTCAAATGGTTCTCTTGAAGACTCCTTGTGCAACATTGTACCGGGGAACTACTGTGTCATGGTGATTGACAGTAACGGATGCGTTGGAGTAGCGGATAAGATATTAGAACAAAGCTGTCTTTTTAACTACAGCCAAAGCATTCTTCCCGGCAATATTTCAACCATATTCACCGCTTCTTTCGATACCTCTCTGCATCCTGCTGACGCAATCTGGGACTTTGGTAACGGGCAGGTTGATACCGGATTTCAGGTTATTCAGGCCTTCAGCTCGTGTCAGATTCCATATTTCATCACGATGAAACTCGTTGATTCCATAGGTAATAACCTATGCTCTTATGCAAAAAACATCTATGTTTTTTGTGACACCACTCTGCCTTGCCAGGCTCGTTATCATACGTACCAGGTTCCCGATAATTTTGGAATAATTGATCCCCTGAGATTTCAGTTTGTTGACCATTCCGTTTACACTTCTTTTATTTATCAATGGGATTTTGGAGACGGGAGTTCTTCCACCATGCAAAATCCCAGTCACAATTATGCAACAGCAGGGGGTTACACAGCTTGCCTGCAAGTAACAGATACCTCCGGCTGTTCATCAAGTTTCTGTCGGCTAATCAATGCAGGCGTTACTTCGCAGGACCTAATCGCCTTTCATCACCATCTTTCAAACATAACTCCCGGATTTCCTTTGCAAGTGAGGCTCTCTTATTACAATGCCGGCACAGCTCTGGTGATGAGTGGAGTCGCTGAATATCGCTATCCCGCTGGAACAGCTTTTGTATCGGCAATTCCTCCACCGATTTCACATGACCCCACGCAAAGATTACTCACCTTCAACCTGGCGAATTTGATTCCAGGTACCTGTCGTGCCCCTATCTTAATTGATTTAAAGGCTGGAGCATCTTTGCCGCTCGGGTCTGTTTTGTCTGATACCCTATGGGTAAAGCCGATCACAGGAGATGTAAATCCATTAAATAATGTCTCAGTAATAAACGAGGTGGTTGTTGGGTCATGGGATCCGAATGACAAAGCAGCATCTCCAAAAGGCGATGGTCCCAATGGAGAAATTCCCATAAACACACGAAAGCTTT
>CAYOYI010000263.1:0-6011 GCA_964408105.1 uncultured Chitinophagaceae bacterium
TATATCACTCTGAGAAAGGTCAGGGTATCAACTATAGATACGACTTATGGGTGGGGAATACACCTGTATAATCAGGCTGACCATAATACCATCGATAGTTGCATGGTTGACTTGTCATTGGTAAAAGGTACCAACCTTAATGACTTTGTCGGGATAATCGCTACCAACTCAGCGTCTTCAATTGCCGCTACAGGCAACACCGCAAATTATGTCACAGTAAAAAATTGCACCATCATCAATGGAGGTTACGGCATCCGCATGAATGGTGATCCTTCGGGCAAGATTGTTGGAAACAAAATAGTGAATAATACGATAAGAGATTTCTATTCCTATGGAGTGTTCCTTAATTACGTTGACAGCACAACGGTTTCATCCAATACGATCAGCCGCCCTAACAGAACATCAGGTGGGCCATTTTATGGCATTGAGCTGGCCGCCTCATGTGAGCGCACCGCCATCTCCGGGAATAAAATTTTAAATCCCAACGGAGGAATGCTCAGCACAACACTTCCCTCGTATGGAATTTATTTCGATGATGCCGATGGGGCTTCCGGCAAGGAAAACCTCGTAGTGAACAATCTGATTTATCAATTGAGAAGCAACGGCCTTATCAGCGCCATTCACAACTCCGGATCGGATTACGTACGCTATTATCATAACACTGTTTCCATCAATGATTCCGGTTCAATGTCATCGGATGCGTCAGCAGGATTCTTTCAGAGCACTACCGCAAGCAATATTGATTTCAGAAACAATATCATTTATGTCAGAAGGGGAGGAACGGGAACAAGGCATTGCATCAACCTGTCGGAAACCACATCGGGGGTCGTTTCGAATAATAATGTTCTCTATATCACTGCAGGAGCAGATCATTACACCGGCCGTTACGGAGCCACAAATTATGCTACGTTTAATGACTGGAAAACAGCCAACGGCAGTGCCTTCGATCAGAGTTCATCCGATTCTGATCCGGTATTTACAAATGTTCCCGGTGGGGACTTCACGCCAACAAACTTTTTGATAAATAATACGGGTGCATCTGTTGGTGTGGCCACAGATATTCTTCAAATGCCAAGGAATTTATCAACTCCCGACCCCGGTGCGTATGAATTCACACCTTCCACTTTGGATGGAGCTATCACTTGGGTTGCTCCCGTAAATCCTATCTCCGGGCCACAAACAGTTATAGTCAATATCAGCAACCCTCAGGCGCAAACGATAACAAGCGTTACGCTCTCATACACCGATGATTCCAATACAATTACTGAATCTTTCGGTTCGCTGAATATCACAAGCGGGAGCAATCAGAACCTGAGCTTCACTACACAATTCAATCCTTCTGGGATATCTTATTTATATGCTTACATTGACAGCGTAAACGGAACCCAAGATGACAGTCAGCTGAATGATACCACTGCGAAGCAGTTCCTGTGTAACGCTTTGAGCGGCACCTATACTATTAATAAAAACGTTGCACCGTCAACCACAAACTTCCAGAGTTTCACGGCAGCAGCGCAGGCGTTGTCTGTTTGCGGAATTTCAGGGCCAGTGGTGTTCAATGTAGCGGGTGGCAGCGGGCCTTATAATGAGCAGTTCGAGATTCAAACGGTCACGGGCGCAAGCGCGACAAACACCATTACTTTTAACGGCAACAACGAGACAATCTCATTTGCGCCAACTTCCGGGAAAAGGTACTTGGTGAAATTGAACGCGGCTGAACATGTCACTATCAATGACCTCAAATTGACCGGCACGGATAATACTTTCGGATACGGCATCCTGTTTATCAATGGCGCTGACAGCAATGTGATCAACGGATGCACCATTGATATATCGGCAGTTACCAATACGCTTCAATCCAATTCAACCGGGATAGTTTTCTCGGGAATGGAAACATCCACCTCTACGCCCGGTAACAATGGAAATTACAACGTGCTCTCAAACAACACCGTCATCGGTGGTTATCACGGAATCCGCATCAACGGATCGGCAGCTGATACTTCAATGATGAATACAATTAGCGGCAACATCGTCAGGGATTTTTATGCTTACGGCATTTTCCTGAGCGAAGCGCAGGGAACTACTGTTAGTGGAAATAACATCAGCCGCGCAAACCGGGTTGATGTAACTACTTTCCACGGCATTTATCTTACATCATGCATCGCTACCGGCATCGAGCGCAACCGCATACATAATACGCATGACAACGCGCTTTCATTGATCGGGGCTTCCTATCCCATCTACCTGCAAAGCTGCACTGCTCCTGCAGGGAAGGAAAACCGGATTATCAATAATGCCATCTACAACATCAACAGTAATGGAACTGTTTATGCAATCTACAACTCAGGCGCGAGCGGAGCGCAGTATTATCACAATACTGTTTCATTGGATAATGCTTCAAGCACAGCCACAGGGCCTACGCGCGGTTTTTATAAAACCTCAACGGGAACGGATGTGGACTTCAGGAACAACATTATCTCTATCACACGGGGAGGCAGCGGCACGAAGCATTGTATTTTCATTGCAAGCGCCAGCGTGAACCTCACCGCTGATTACAACCTTTACTACACTGACACAACTGCAAACTATGCCGGTCATTACAACGGCTCAAATTATTTCGGATTTGCTGCTTGGAAGGCCGGCAGCGGGTTGGATCAAAATTCTGTTTTCGACAATCCCATTTTCGCCAATGTCACCACAGGCAACCTTACACCGCTTAATCTCGGGATCAATGACAAAGGAACTGCGGTGGGAGTTACAACCGACATCAATCAAAATGCGCGTAGCCTGGCTACTCCCGATGTCGGTGCTTATGAATTCACACCGGTGCAAACCGATGCCACCGTTATAGCGTTGATTGAGCCCCTCAATAAAGACTGCGGCTCAGCAAGTATAGATGTGAAGGTTGTTCTTGCAAACTTCGGAGCAGATACGCTTTCTTTGGTGCCCCTTACAGCCTTGCTTTCCGGGGTAACTACCGGCTCACTCAACGCTTTTTCTTCTTCTCAAGTTGTGAATGGAGAAACTGATACTGTATCACTTGGAACATTCAGCTTGCTGCAGGGCGGCACGGTGACGTTCACAATATTTTCATCAGCACCGGGAGACGGCAATTCATCGAATGACACGCTCGTGCAGAATGTATTGATCACTGAAAGGGCGAATCAGCCCGTGCTGATGGCCTACGCAGATTCTGTATGCAAATCTTCCACTACCACCATTGGAATACTGGCTGATCCTGATCTCATTTATTCATGGTATGATGAGCCTGCTGGCGGAAATAAAGTCCACACCGGAAGCTCTTTCACCACTTCTTCGTTAGACTCATCGGTAACTTATTACATCGAGGCGACAACAGAAGTAAGCTACAGTGTTGGTCCCGAAGACACGAGTATCGGCACGGGCGGATATCTTGCGGGCGGTGCTCAAGGTCTCGTGTTTGAGGTCTTGCAGGAACTTGTGCTGGATTCCGTGTCGGTTTACGCTGCGGATACCGGTGTGGTGTATGTTGAGCTAACCGATGTAAGCAACACCAATATTATCAATGTTGTTGGGGTGAATGTAAATGTGGCTAATGCAAAGGTCACTATCCCGGTTGGCTTTAGCATTCAGCCGGGTACATACCGTGTAGATGCCAACGGCTCAACAGTGAGCGGGCTTTATAGAAATGATGCGGGAGCTAATTATCCCTTCAGCGTTCCGGGGTTGATTTCCATCACAGGCGGAACTAACCCGCTTGGCACTGATCATTACTTTTACTTTTATGACTGGAAAGTCACCGTGCTGGGCTGCCCGAGCCCGAGGACTGCGGCACCGGTTTTTGTTGATACGGTGAGCGGCCTCGTATCGTCCACGTTCAATTATTCTGTTGGCGGCAATGGGCTCGATGTTGATTTTATGCCCGACACAATTCGCATGTCTGATATATACCAGTGGGATTTTGGTGATGGTAATTCGGGCTCGTCAACCGATACATTATACCAATATACAGCAGACGGCACTTACCAGGCTTGCCTCACGGTGTCCAACCTGTGCGCATCAGATTCAAGCTGCGCAACGTTTACGATTTGCGCTCCTTTACTGGCAGGGATTGATTTCACAACCAATGCATTAAGCGCCAGTTTCACTTTCGATGGCAGCGGTACTCCGGCAAGCTACTCATGGGATTTCGGGGACAGCGGCACTTCATCAGATGCTGCTCCTTCGCACAACTACCAGACTACCGGCACCTTTGATGTTACGCTCATTACGGAAAATCTTTGTGGTGAAAAAGATACCGCAACGACATCCGTCACGGTTTGTGAAACGCTGGCCGCTGATTTTACTGCAAGCCAGGTAGTGCCCAACGGGCTTACGTTCAACTTCTCCGATAATTCAGCGGGAACTCCGTCATCATATTTATGGGATTTTGGCGATGGAAACTCCAACACCAATCCCTCAACGGCTCATGCTTATGCAGCCCACGGGAATTACGATGTCTCCCTCAGGGTTACTGACGCGTGCGGCAAATCTGACACCATCACAAAAACGGTAACCACATGCGCTGCGCCTGTTGCTGATTTTACCGCCACCGTGCAGGGTGACAATAAAACGGTGAACACCTCGAATTCCTCCGCAGGGGCCGGCTTGACCTATAGCTGGAGCTTCGGGGACGGCACAACGGCAACTACGGTGACACCTTCACACACCTATACTGCCACAGGCACCTACACGATTACTTTGAATGTTACCGATGCATGCGGACAAACGGATGCTGATTCAGCCACCGTGAGCGCGATCGTTACGGGAATTGATGCGGTGAGCCTGCTTGCGGGCATAGCTGTTACACCCAACCCTGCGAAGGAGGCAGTGATGATTGATTACACGCTGACGGACAAAGCGGAAGTGACGATTAAGATGGTAGCCGTTACCGGTGATGTGGTTTATGAAATACGTGCAGGCAAACATGCAGGACGGCATTTGCAAAAAATATCACTTTTAAATGTTGCAAGCGGCATTTATTTCCTGCAGCTAAAGGCAGGGGAAGGAACTGCAACAATGAAAGTGGTGGTAGCTGAGTGATGATTTCATCGTATTAGAGTTGTCCTGTCAGGGGCACAGGGTTGTTTCGATAGAATGAACCCAAAATTGAGCATAGTGCTTACTGAACTTCCCGCTTCACAGATGAGCAAATTATGAGCATTGCGTAATCTGATGTTTTCTGATTGTTCTTCTTGTCTTGATGCAAGAAAGAACCAAACCTGCCTGTCGGCATTGTTATACGAATTGAGTGGTTGGTGAGAAAACACCAACCACAGGCAAAAAAAAGTTCAGGTTGGTTTAATGCGCCAACCATTTGCATCCGCTTCATAGATGTGTAATTTATCCGATTGCCGGATCTGTTTTGCCGGACATCAAATTGATTTTCGTGTCGGAATGGATTAAGGAGTTGTCAAAATGGATGAAAACGGTGTCAAAATGGATTAAAAAGTTGTCGGAATGGATGAAAGAGTTGTCGGAATGGATTAAAACGTTGTCGGAATGGGCGACTATATCTCAGTTCGACCACGATCATCATAAGGTAGTAAAGTCTGGCGACTGGCATCAATTATTAGGACACTATCTACTCAAAGGAAAGCGGAGATTGATTACTTATCTTGACCAATGGATCATTGACGAAGATGATCTGTGATGATTAATTCTGACTAAAAAAACCTGTGGGCAACTTTTTTCCTGACCCTTTCGCTTTCTCACCTATAATTGATTCGCCAACGGCATAGTAAGTTCCTTGAATGGATGATTCCAAAAAGAGAAAAGCGCGGTTAATCCCGCGCTTCTCTCTCAAAGGCTAATTATTTTTCAATTAGTTCTTTGGTTGTTGAGCATGACCAGACCCGCAACGGTTAATCCTGTACCTAAGCAGATAAGGATTAATCCGGCTTGTCTATCGGTCATTGTCGCTGATGCGGCTAATAGCCCACCAGCAACAACAATGGATAGTTCCATCGTTTGCTTTTGAAATGGGAAATTAC
>CAYOYI010000264.1:0-6000 GCA_964408105.1 uncultured Chitinophagaceae bacterium
GCGAGACGAATAAAAAGGTATGGATTGGCGGATCGCCATAAATCAGTTGTTCCGACCACTTGAAGCATCCGCATATATAGTCAATCTTAACATAGAAAAGGGCTTCTTGTCCAAGTATAAGCAGATTGGAAAGCATCAGGTAGAGCCTTACGCTCCAGTTTAAGTCAGCCCAATGGTCTAAATACGACTTCAGCAGAAGCGGTTCTTCAAATATTTTCCAGGAAATAAAGGAAACAAGCACCGATAGCATCAAAATCAGCCAGTAAACCGGGAGAATTCTCAAAATTCTTCTTAACAGAAACTTTCCATATCCTTTCTCAGAAAGCCCATATTCTTTATGCCAAACGAGCGTGATAAAAAAGCCGGAAAGCATAAAAAACGATTCATAGGCAACTGGTGAAGAGGCCAATTCGTGATATTTAAATCCAAACATGGCGTAAACATGACCCAGCAGAAAGGTGATAACATAAAGGAATCTTAAGGTGCCCATCGGATTTGTAAACTGATTTTAGCTTTAGATGCCTGTCTCAAGCAGCAGAAATACAGCTCAATAAGCCATCATTTTTTATCAAAATCATTGACTTTTAGCCCCAAGAGGTTTATTTTTTGAAATTTACCGCAAGCGGTTGATTAGCGAACTAAATTAATTGAATTTGACTGAGAGAATTTTTACCAGTTCCCTTCTTGAAGCTGAATTCAGAAAGTCTGGATATTCTGTGATACCCGGATTCCTGAACCAGGAACAAATTATGCTTGCCCGGGAATTTTTTGAGGAAACAATTCCTTCAGCAGGAATTGATGAGCCATTTTATACTTCTCACTGGAGCAAAGATTTGTCATATCGCAAGAAGACCAGTGAGTTCCTGCAAAAGTTATTTTATCAGAGGAGTGGGGATTTTATTCGGGGGTACAAATCTGTTTATGCCCATTATTTAGTTAAGAAGCCCGGTACGGGGAGTGAATTCAAAATGCATCAGGACTGGACGTTAATTGATGAACGTAATTTTGTGGGAATAACAATCTGGTGTGCATTGGGTAAAGTCACAAAAGATAACGGATGTATGAGTGTAGTGCCCGGTTCACATTTGGTGTCGGGGAATATCAGAGGATCAAACATCGGAACCGGTGTGGGAGATATTCCGGCTAAATACCTGGTTAAATTGGAGCTTAATGCAGGCGATGCCGTTGCTTTTGATCATCGCCTTTTCCATTCTTCAGGAGACAATCTGTCATCAGATGTTCGTCTCGCGGCCGGTATTGTGCTTATACCTATTGAAGCCCGGATGATCCATTACTTCCGTGATAATGCTTCGGGTATAATAAGTAAGTATGAAGCCGATGATAAATTTTTGGAACAGTTTTCATTTGGGGATGATATTGGGAATTATAAAAAAGTAGGCGAAATACCTGAAGCCGCTACACAAATTACCAACGAGGAATTAATTCAGAGACTAAACGACTACAAAAGGGAATATGAAACGGCAAATATTTAAAGACAACCGCCTGCAGGAGCTTTTTTTAAAACAGGGTTATTTCATCCATCCGGTCTTCAGCGCTCAGGAGGTAAATGAAATGCGTGTGTTTTATGATAAGGTAAAGCCAAGTGATTCCACCAAAGACTTTTACTCATCAATAGATTGCAGAGACGTTGACTATAGATCTAAAGCAGATACTTTCTTAAAAGGTTATTTTAAAAGACCTATAGAAGAGTTGTTTGATGATTATGTATCTCTGGCCG
The DNA here is from genome assembly GCA_964408105.1 of uncultured Chitinophagaceae bacterium. Taxonomy (GTDB): domain Bacteria; phylum Bacteroidota; class Bacteroidia; order Chitinophagales; family CAIOSU01; genus BPHB01. Next base: position 1,739 of record CAYOYI010000264.1, read on the forward strand.
CAACGTTTATCGTTAAAACCGGTCCGGACAGCATCATATATGATCATACTGATGATTGTCTTGTAGATGAATCGCTTTACACATCAGTGAACATCTGGTCTCCGTTGGTTGATACAGACGAAATTAATGGAGCGGTTAGGGTATTGCCGGGAAGTCATAAAATTCCCAATCCTTTTCGGGGGTTTGGAATCCCTTATAGGTTTTGGGATTATCATCAGGTCTATGTGCCAAAGATGATAACCTGCCCCATGAAAGCGGGTGAAGCGTTGGTATATGATCCAAGATTGATTCATAATTCACTTCCAAATATGTCAGGCAAAGACCGTCCTGCTGTAATAACCGGAGTAATTCCAAAAGAAGCTACACCGATAGCTTTTTTCCATTATCCGGGCTTGAATGAAGGTGAATTCGAAGAGTTTGAAGTAAACCTCGATTTCTGGTTAAGTTTTAGCAAGTTTGTCAGACCTGAAGGATATCCCAGCAAGGGAATTAAAAAGTATATCCCTCCAAAGTTGAGTGAGGAAGAATTGCTATCATACATTTAACCCTGTGAGAAAGATATTTTATAACGAGCTATACGAAAAGCATTTTCGGCAGTGGGGATATGTGATCACTTCATTTCTGAACGGAGCGGAAGTGCAGCAGGTGGCTGAGATATTCAATCGCTATGGAGATAAAAAAGCTCACGGTTTTTATCTGAGCATTTGGGACAATAAAGTGGACACCCGCAGGCAATTGCACGATCTTTTGAATCCCATTATAAGTCCTAAGTCAAAAGAACTGTTTGTGGACTACAAAATATTACTTAACTGTTTTGCGGTTAAGAATAACCAGCCGGCAAGCAGTTGGCCGGTACATCAGGACGATAGCTTCACTGATGAATCAAAGTTCAGCTCTCTTTCCATTTGGGTTCCTTTAACTGATGTGGATCAAAATAATGGTGCAATGAAGATTTTGGAAGGGAGCCATAATAAATATAAAGCCCCCAGAAGTCCCACGATACCTAAGCCTTTTGCAGGTGAAGAGGATAAATTGTTAGCCCAAATGAGAACCGTGTGTATGAAAGCTGGTCAGGCCTTGATCTTTGACCATCGCCTGCTTCATGCTTCCGGAGATAATGCCTCTGATCAACCAAGAGTTGTAGCCGTTTCCGTGTTGATTCCGCAAGAGGCACCAATTTGGTTTTACTACAGAAAAAATGGAACAACGGAAATAATTCGCTTGGACGAGGACTATTACCAAAAATTTCAATTAGGCGAACGACCCGAAGGCAAGGTTGAATTTTTCCTTACCACAGCCGATATTGCAAGCGGCAGCACTTAATCATAAGCTATATATTTGTAAAGCAGTCATTTCGGGCAGCCAATTCAACTTTAGAAATTTCTTTTAAGAGATAAAGATTCAGGTAATTAGTGCATTTTAATGCTATCCAAATTATCGGAACTCAACGATCGGGTTCCAACTTACTGAGGCTTATGCTGAACCAGCTTCCGGACGTGTTTGCCCCGCATCCACCTCATGTTCTGCATACATTTTATCCGCTTTTAAAGTTTTACGGTGATTTGAATGATGGCGAAAGGTTCAAAGCGCTAATCTCAGATGTTTGTAAACTCATTGAATTAAATCCTGTGCCTTGGGATAATCTGCTTTTAGATAGAGATGAAGTTGCATCGCTATGTACCCGGAGAACACTTTTGGAAATATTTATAAGGATTTATGAAGTTCAATGTAAGCGGAATAACAAGTCCGTGTGGTGCTGTAAAAGCATGGAGACTGTTTACCACCTGCACCACTTCGATCAGGAGGGATTTAAGCCTTTTTTTATTTACCTCTATCGTGATGGCAGGGATGTGGCATCTTCTTTCAAGAAGATCATTATCGGTGATAAACACATTTACTTTCTTGCTCAGAAATGGAAGGTAGAACAGGAGTTAGCCCTTCAATACATTGAGCATATCCCGCCTGAAGCCTACATTAAAATCAGGTATGAGGACATGATCAACAGCCCGCAGGATTATGTTCAGGAAATTTGCAGAAAAGCAGGTGTTCATTTCGACCAGTCAGCAATGAACTATTATACTTCCTCAGAATCAAAGAAAACCGCAGCGGCAGGGAAGATGTGGGAGAACGTTTCTAAACCGATTTTAAAAAACAATATCGGAAAATATCACCGTGCTGTCAGCGATGAAGATATACGGCTTTTTGAGTGTATAGCCGGAGACATTTTGCTCGAACTAGGCTACAATCACCTTGAATCTTCAGGTAAAGGTGAAATACAATTCTCGATGGAAGACCTGTTGTCGTTCGAAAGGGAAAATGAACGCATGAAGGTAGAAGCTGTTAAAAGCTCCAATCCGGTGGATATTGCAAACAGAAAGCCACAGAGTGATTTCTTAAATGAATTAAGGAGCAAACTAAACGCTACGCATTTGCAAATATTTGATCTATAGTTTGCACTTTGTTGAAGGGTCATATATTTGGGATCCAATTTGGCCAATTCCCATGTTAACAAACACTTGGTATTTTCTTCCGGGCTTTGTCAGGATAGTTTGTGTTTTTTCTCCGTTTGACCAGTAATATTCTTTGTACCCCGGTCCTGCATCAAGATATATCTGACCATCCTTCATAAAACAGGAAATCACGGGCCTTTTTAGTTCCCAGGGAATATGGGCATGAAATGCACGGAAGGTTTGGTAGTTGTGCCCAAAATCCAGCTCAAAAACAATTGAATCGTTTTGGTCAATTTGAGTTACGTCATACTTAAGCTGGTCGTCTCCTTTTCCCCAGGAGATCAACTTATAGCCCTCTGGCAGCAATTGAAAACTACCTTGGGCATCAGAGGAATAACCCAATTGGTGCTTGTATTCATAAACCTTTTCCGCGGTTTTATTATTGACATCGAGCTTATAGATAACTGCCCGTGCAAGCGGAGGGTTATGGTATTTGCCATTATCGAATATAGCCAAAGAGTTCCCCTTTAATGTTGCATCGTGCAGATGGTTGACTCCTGAGCTGTCGTTCACTAACGTAAAATCGCCACTATTACCGCCAAACCGCCAGATAACCGCCCCATCTCGCCTGGAGATTTTTAAAACTTGCCAAAAGTTTCTGAGCGTCAGCAGTAAATTACCATCGTCTGTAAGAGCTATGTTGTTGCCATGCCCCCAATCCATTGTTGAATCATTGTCAACGTACTCAAGAATTTCATCTTCATACCTGCAATGATCAAAGGCGTTCCATTCAAAGAGTAATTTTTTGTCTGAACTGATATGCTGAATGACGGACCCCGTTCCCCGAATTTCAGTCTTTGAACTCATCTTTCTGGTGTTGAAATACTTGTTATTACTGAGGTTTGCAAATTTTGAATCATTGCAAAGCAGATAATAGGTGCCATCGGTTAAAATTTGGAATCCATGCGAATCAGTGAATTTGTTCAGACAGGTGCAGGTATCAGCTATGTTGAACGTGCTGTCCATTAAGTAAAACGCAGCGCTGTTCCCGTCATGATGATAAAATGACATCATGCCGTTTTTGTGCATCTTGAAATCCAGCACCACGCCACCAACACCCGATTGATTTTTTGGACGTTGAAAATCTTTGTAGAAAACAATGTTCAGGTCATCATCAAGGATTACTAAGTGGGCGCTGGTAGATATGTTTGGAAAAGTTTGAAAAGGTGAAATAAAATAATAGCCTTCTATGTTCCTCCAGTTTGCTTTGAGCTTCAGGTCGCGGTTAGGCACAAAGAAAGGTACCTGACCGAATAAATCGGAAGTGGTCATGGAAACGGCAGCTATCAGCGCAAGTAACTTAATCTTCATTTCAAACTATTGTTTTTTATCAGGTCAAGAAGCTCATCATCGCTCACAGGCGTGACAGCCCTTTCCATCCCTAAGTTTTTATAAGGCGGGCACGGGGGCCGCTGCATGAAATCGCAGTTATAAAAGAAATCTATATCCACATTAAAAACCTCAACCATCCCTTTCGGGGTTTGTTCATCAATAAAATGATGCAGAAATGGCGCCTCTTTCGGCTTGATGAAATAATTAATAGCCGGCCTTATCTCTTTGCTCATATTGTTTGAAGAATAATGAATTGCTGCGCTGTCAAAAAATAAAACCTCTCCGGCTTTCATAGGAATTGCCTTCAAATAAGGAGCCATCAGGCTTTCCATACCAGCGTAAAGCCAGGGCACATTCAGTGAGCGAAAGCGATTCCCGAACAAATGACTTCCGGGTAATACGTGCATCGCACCATTCTCA
>CAYOYI010000265.1:0-3073 GCA_964408105.1 uncultured Chitinophagaceae bacterium
CGGTTGCGACTTTCCATCTGATGGTGAATGATGAGGAATCATCGCTCGTGATGCGCGTCCAGATGATAACGCGGTCGCTCAGCGCATCACCGGAAGCCACTCCGTGAATGAAAGGGACGAGCCTCGGGTCGGGGATCTGTGCATTTAATTTGAAGGAGCAGAGGAGCAGGAGCGGGATGAAAAGCCTGAGAGTTTTCATGCGGTTGAATTAGAATGTAAAGATAATGATTGCGGGGGGTGGTTGGTTAGTGGTTGGGTGAACAGTGAGTTGCTTTGCCGATTTGTACTCCGAAAGCGGGTTGATGTAGCGGATTTTAAACCTGTGCTCGTTCAGGTTTGTTGCGATGCTTTGCGTGCGTGCCAACCTGGACGCAATGACTTTGTCATCCGCCCAAGGCGGATCATGCTGGCTAATCTTTGCTTAAGTTGAAAACTTAAAAAATTACAGCCACAAGAAGCCTGCCTGCCGGTAGGCTGGGCTTGCACCCTCACAGCTCACGCCTCAACCTTGAGCCATGTTGGAGGGCAAAAATTTCAATGCCCCCGCCACTATAAGTAATTGAATCAGAATAATGAAAACTGTATTGGAGGTATTCCATACTATAATCGTATGTTCCGTTGCCGGTTACAATTTTATCGTTCTGGCAATGGTCGGTTTCGTGTTCGTGCTTTGCTGCTCCCGAAGGGATCTCTTTGGGACGCGCAACCAAAGATCACTTAGCCGCACGCGGCTCAAAATCAAAGCACTCGTTGGGATTGGTTGGCGCTCTTTTTTGTTTGAAGCCTGTTCCTTTTTTGAGGTTGAAAGGATTGAGCTTGAGCGCCACGTACACATCGCTGCCGGTGAAATCCTGCGAGCCAAACCAGCTGATGATGTTGTCGGTGCCCACCGTGAGCGGGCCGAGGCGCACTGCGGTGCCAAGCCTGAAGTCGCGATCGTTATAGAGCACCAGCGGCAGGCTGGCCTCAAACCAGCGGCTCTCAAATCGTGGGGTGATAGCCCAGATGTTATCACGCTCAGGCATGGCGCCCAGGAAGCTGAGCCTGCGCACCATCAGCGCGTTGATAAAGAAGTGATTGCTCAGCGAGCGCTCCGCAAAAACGGTGATCGCGGCAGGCGTCCACACGCTGAAGTTGTCATCGGTGAGTGAGATGTTCGGGTCATCGAGGCTCTGGGTGCTGAGCACGCGGTAAACGTCAGCAAAGTTTTCAACTCCGGGATATTGCCCCTGGATGAAATCGAAGGGCGCATCGGAATCAATCTCATGAGCCTGCGCGTCCTTGGTGAATTTGATCTTGCCGATGTCGAGCAGCGACACGCCCATCTTCCAGTCATAGGGTCGCTTCTTGCTTTTTGATGTTATCATGTAAACCGCGCCTATATCAACCGCTCCTCCGAATCCGCGCATTTTGAAATTGTAGGGCTGCGCGGCATCGCCATAACCAATAGCCCCTGTGGATGTTCCGAAGGTGACGTGCGCTTGATCGTAGGTCATGTAATCCTGCTCGATGGTAATATTGGTGGCTTCATGATTTTCAAAATAGGCAGCCTCATATCCCTGCAGCAATTTGAAGGTGATGCCGCCATTGAGCAAATGTCTTTTTTTGCTGATGATGTTGCGGCCGTAATTCAAACCTATCTCGCTCCATGCCATGCCTGCAGCGCGAAACGGCTCAACATGCGGCACGTCACCGGTTTGCAAGGCATCAAGGTCATAATATCCCAATGAAGAGGGCACGTGGTTGGTTGAAGTCACCGCGCGCGCGTTGAAAAAAATTCCGAACGTGTGTTCTTTTATGTGGAACATCGCTGACGGCCCGGTAACAAACGCATTCACCAGCGCTTCCTTTTTTCTATCGCCCGTGGTGAAATCATATTGCAGCCCTTCAGTTGCCGCAGGAGTTTCGGAGTTGTTGTTTCCTGCATATGAAAATCCGGTGCGGTTGCTCAAGACCTTAAAGAGGTTCGCGTCTTTAATATAGATGTAGTTATTCTCGGCAAAAACTCCCGCTGCGATGATGTTCACATCCCATCGTAAGGGGGAGCCGACATTGAAAGCGGGATTGAGCATCGTAGCATTGATGCCGCTGTAGTTGGTTAGCCGGAGGCCAAGCTGTTCCTGCGAAAACGCAGGAATACAAATACCGGCCACGAGAGCAGAGGTGAACAGTATTTTACCACGGAGCATAGCATGTTGTTTCTCCTAATACGAAGCAGGTGAGGGATTTATTGCCCGGACAATGGTTGTGAATCTACGGGCAGGTGAAAATCTTCAGAAATATTTCTCAGGTAAAAGAAAGTTCGACACATAATCCCCTACTCCATCTTCCAGTCCAGTGAATTGCTTATCGTATCCGGCTTTGCGCAGCTTGTCCATTTTGGCTTCGGTGAAATATTGATAGCTGTCGCGTATTTCGGCAGGAGTGTCTATATATTCAATAATCGCCTCCTTTTTCAATGAATGAAAAACAGCATTTGCGAGATCGATGAAAGTTCTCGCTTTTCCTGAGCCCAAGTTATAGATACCCGGAGGCGGCCTTTTTTCCATAAAAAACAGGCACACCTCCATCACGTCATTCACATAAATGAAATCCCGGAGCTGAGCGCCATCGGCATAATGCGGATTATGCGAGCGGAACAATTTCATTTTCCCGGTCTCGCTGATCTGCTTATAAGCATGGAATATCACCGAGGCCATTCTTCCCTTGTGGTATTCATTCGGGCCGTAAACGTTGAAAAATTTTAACCCGGCCCAAAATGGAGGGGCGCTTTTTTGTTGCAATACCCAATTATCAAAATCATTTTTAGACCGTGCGTATTCGTTGAGTGGTTTGAGCTGCGGAATCAATTCATGGCTGTCATCAAAACCAAAATCACCTTTGCCATAAGTAGCTGCTGACGATGCATAGAGCAACGGAATGTTATACTTTACGCATTGCTCCCAAAGCCGGATGGAGTAGCCGCTGTTGAGCCGTTCGAAGATCGCGGCATCAGTCTCAACGGTATCAGTGCGTGCGCCAAGATGAAAAATGAACTCTTCTGATATGTGCTAAAATCTTTTCTGACTCTCAA
>CAYOYI010000265.1:3083-5924 GCA_964408105.1 uncultured Chitinophagaceae bacterium
ATGAAAGACTTCTCTCTCAACTTTTTCTGCGATGGATTTTCCCTCGAAATTTGGTTTCTTATCCGGGTTGCGAAAACGGTCAACCGCTACGATGTCGGTGATTCCTTTTTTATTCAGGAAACCGGTTAAACAACTTCCTATAAAACCTGCAGCACCGGTAACGACTATCACGGGTGATTATCCATTGTCAAATATCCACTGTCAAATTAGTAACTAATCCTTTCCCAATTTTTTCTTCACTTCTTCCGCAACCCTCTTTCTTTCTTCGGGAGTCATATTTTCGATGCCGTCCGTCATTTTCTTCAGATCTTCACTCATAGCAGGATTACCTGCCATGCTGCCGCCTTTTGCATACCCGTTCAGGCTGAAGAGGCTTGAAGGATTATCGCGTGCTTCAACTTTAGCGAGATCAAGGAGGAAAACATTTTTATGGTCGCTTGTTTTCATCCTCACCGGGAAACCGAGGGCATCAGCCGCAGTAAGCGCTTTGATAAGATTCTCCTTTCCGGTGAACCTAGATTTCATTTTCATCATATCGGCATAGTTCTCTATCTCTTTTGTGAGCCACAATTCCTCGACACTATCACTGTGCTTGCGCTTCACGATCACGCGCGTGCACTTGTAGCCATTGGCTTTGTCTTTTCCTTTTCCTTCAACTGTCACCTCATAATCGCTTTGGGGATAATCTCTCCACTCGTCACTTGTGGCGGTGAGTATCTCAGAATACTTTTTGACCCTTTCATCAAGCATATAAACAATAGATGAGTTGTGATTCAGAGCAAGATAAACAAGCTTCACTTCCGCACCGGATTGTTTCATATTAATTTCAGAGCGGCTGTTGCCACCCTGATAGAACATAACCATTTTCCCCCGAATGCTGGTATCAGTCGTGGAGGAAAGGCTGTATTCAGCATAATATCCCTGTGAGAAAACCGAAAGGGATAAAGAAGCTAAAAGAACAATAGCTCTGATCTTTTTCATGATTATTTATTTGCAGTTAAAATTAACGGTAAAACACTACTTGAATTCATGTTCGGTCAGAATTAGCAAGCAGGAAACGTGTTAATAAAGAGCAGCTTGGCAACACGATCATCCAAAGAAACTAATGCTTAGTTTTGGGCGCAACAAAAAAAAATCAGTGATGAAGAATTATAATTTTTCTATGAAAGAGTTTAATCAGGATCCGCCTCCAGGACTTGAGATTGCCGAGAAACTTTCCGAGTTCAGCAAGTTTGAAAAACAGTTTCTTGAGCAAAGAAAAATTTTCCTCTGGGGTGTTGTGACGGATGAGTCGGCAGAGCGTGTGGTGAACAGATTACTTTTTTTAGAAGCTAAAGATCCGGGAAAGGACATCATATTTTATATAAACAGCCCGGGCGGAATGGTCACATCCGGCATGGTGATGATGGATGCGATGAAGTTGATCTCCTCACCGGTGTCAACAGTATGCATGGGCCTGGCAGCCTCAATGGGTTCATTGTTATTGTCTGCCGGAGCAAAAGGGAAGCGTTTTATCTGGCCAAACGGCAGAGTGATGATCCACCAGCCCAGCATTGGCGGCACACAGGGCACAGCATCAGACCTGGAGATCACCGCCCGCGAAATCAGGAGAACAAAAGAACTCGGAGCCAAGATACTTGCCGAAAACTGCGGCCATTCAGTGGAGAAAGTCCTGAAGGATTTCGACCGCGACTACTGGATGGATGCCGATGAAGCCCTCACTTATGGGATTGTGGACAAAATATCGGACACCATAGGTTGATAATTTTATTTCCAAGAATTTCGTACATTTACGGCAAATACAGGTTATAACAAACAAACCTGCCTTTTCGTTACGTGATTGACGCAACTATGAAATCAAGGCTTACATATCGGGGGCCTTTAGCTTTATACATTTCCTACTTTGTGCTGATGGCGCTATCCGTTAGCCTTATTGTATTGAGTTTCAGGGTGGATACCAGCAGCGTGTTGTTTCTCCAATTGCTGATCACCGGGATCTTTGCCACCCTGATCTCATTCTCGTTGATTTTATATTCAACACAAATTGACCGCAAGATAGAATCCTCAAAATGGCTTAAAGATGCGAATACCTATTATAGTGATGAAGGCGTTTTTGATTATACACATAACGGATTCACTTTGATCACCAGCGGGGGAAAAAGTCTAAACATCAGATGGAGAGACATTACAAAAGTTGAATCTTATGAGAAGAAAGTGAATGATTACCTCAAAAAATCATGCATCAACATTTTCTTTTCCGACAAAGACCTCATCACCGTTGATTCTACCATGTCCGGATTCACGCTCTTTGAAAAACGTATCAAAGAAAATATGCGTGAAGAATGGAAAAAACAAGCTGCTCCCGCAGTAATGGGAGAGGAAAACAAAGCCCGCAGCTCAAAGTTTTCCTGACCAATTCTTAATACACTATTAGCTTTCATTAAGTTTGTGTAAACACACAACCGAACTGACATTTTCCGCGTCACCTTAATTAATGAAAAACCTCCCTGCAATTTTTGCCTCTTGCCTTTTGCTTTTTACCTCTTGCGCAATTCTTTCCGCTCAGCACATACACACATCAGGCTGGGAGCAGTTGGTGCCTTCTGAAAAGCTGCCTAAAAAAGTAAAGACCAAAAGCTCCAACAATAATCTTGACCTTATCCGCTTCAATGGGAAATACTATTTCGTTTTCCGCACAGCGCTCACTCATTTTCCATCAAAAAAGGCCAGGCTTTACATGCTTAGTTCTGATGACCTTGTGCACTGGGGTTTTGAACAAGAAATATTTCACGGAGGCGACCTTCGTGAGCCGCGATTCATTGAACACAACGGCAGCCTTTT
>CAYOYI010000266.1:0-5916 GCA_964408105.1 uncultured Chitinophagaceae bacterium
AAAATCCTTTAGCTCAAATTTCCTTATCACAAAAAATAGATTTTTCGGCTTTCGTCCCGTTGCAGGTCAATGAAATTTTAAACAATAAAAAAACAAGAGATCAATTCTCCCAAATAGAAAATGTGATCATCGGTGGAGCGCCAATTTCAAACGACCTGAAACAAAAACTTGTCGAACTACCCAACTCAATCTACGAAACCTATGGCATGACCGAAACCATCAGCCATATCGCGCTGAAAAAATTATCTCACTCAGACTATTTTGAAACGCTCGGAAATATTTCTGTTGAGAAAGATGACCGCGATTGCCTTGTAGTGAATGCTCCGTTCATTTCCTCCTCTCCCATAACAACTAATGACATCATAGAACTAAAAGACCTACATCACTTTAAATGGCTGGGAAGATTTGATAATGTCATTAATTCAGGAGGAGTAAAGCTTATCCCTGAAATGTTGGAGGAAAAGATCAAAGAATTAATTCCGCAAAGATTTTTTTTCACAGGAACACCGGATGAAAAACTTGGAGAAAAACTTGTTCTGATAATCGAGGGGGAACAATTCAAAAATGACGAGCTTGAAAAACTGAAATGCCAACTCTCAAATCATTTGAGCAAGTTCGAATGCCCGAAAGAAATAATTTTTGCGAATGAATTCGTGGAAACAGAAAACGGAAAAATCTCCAGGCAGCAAACTCTTAAAACTTACAACTTAAACCTTAAAACTTTATAGTCACTCATTTCCCACTTTGACAATCCTGTACTTTAGCGACATCATCCCATTCTGAATGTCCTTGTTGCAGAAGCAGATGTCATCATACTCTTCGCCTTTTGAAAATGACAATATCTCATTCTCTTTCAGCAATAGCTCCGGAGTATAAAAATCGTGCACTTCTCCCATTAAGTCATTAACGCAGCCTTTCATTCTAAGAGGCGATGCTACGTTTAAAAGTTTTCTGATTGCTTTCTTGCTTTCCTTTGTGCAAGGCAAATAGGGATCAAATAATCTTCCCATCCTGTGATCAACACCATCTAACTCCCAGCTATTGGCGTGTATCCTAAACTCAGTGCTATCAGGCACATGAAGCGTAAACTTCAGGTCAAGCTTCCATTTCTTTCGATAGGATTTACCCATACCCTTGTCCAGTGGCTTGCCGTTCCCGAAGAGATCATTTATAAAGAACCACTTACCCCCAACATCGGCAAAAGCCCGCATCTCATGCCTTGTAAAAAATTCTTTTCGGTTAACGAAATGCATTTCGTCCAAAGTAATGTTATAGGTGGTGATGCCATAATTCTCAGGCTTGCCATTCCCCTCATCCCAATACATATAAATAGTTTTCGCCAGTACAAGGTTATCCGGCATGCCTTCCCATCTGACATTCAGGCTAAGTTTATCTTGCCCGCTATGCATAAGTAAAGGTGTATTGTAAGTATTTCCTTTTTGTGTTACCTCAAGGTATCGCAACTGTGATACACCGGAAGGTTTTGGTATAATTGGCTTTACTTCAAAGCGATAATTTTTTTCGCTCATTTTTACGGGATGTCCGAATGCGGGACGCTCAGGGCGATTGTTATACAAAGCGCTGCCATCACCGCTTGCAAACAGATCCAACCGTGTCGCCCAAACTTTTTCACTCTTCCCTGGCACTTCAATTTTCTCTGGCAAATGTCTTCTAATAGCTATCAACCTCATCGGGTGAATCTCCGCGTCAGCTGGCGGATGTCCCCGGTCAAATATCCAGAGACCTTCAACATGCACCCAATCGCCTATGCTCGGCCAGTTCCAGATAGTATCACCCAATTGATGGCCTGCCGAGTAAAAACCACAACTCTCACCTTCCCTGTTTGCATCCCTGCAAGGGTTGCCTTTCACATTTGATCCAAGTCCCGTTTCCCATTCTATATGTAAATAGGTCTGATATGACGTGTCGTATTTCACTGCGCCATCATTTTTTTCCTTAACGAACACCGCCATAAGGTTGCCGTAACGATCATCAGGGTGCTTATCCGGAATGGCATTAAAACTCATATCATAAGTGTAATGGTAAATCGGCATATCCACCTGGCTCACGTGTGTATTGATATGAGTTGTATTGGGCGTTTTGATCACTGTGCCTTCAAAAACAACATTATCCGTATGATTCCTCACCGGATGCCACTCAGGCATAGCCAAGCCTATTTCAATCTCCCTTTTATAACCAAAAAATTTTATTGTGTCATAACACGGAGGGAAGTCACGATAAGGAACATAGCTGAATGGCCTGACAGGGATCCGCTCACCGGATTGTGCCAATGCCGGTGCTTCAAAACCACTCAATAAAGTAATTGTGAAACTTAAAACAAAAACGAGCGCCTTCATTTCAGATGCACAAAAATAAAGGATGATGTGCATCAAAACGTCATCCTAAAAAAATGATTGATCTTAATGAGAACCTGGGCCCTTAGTTTCTTTTTCCCGTTTCGGCTTTTTAATATTCGTTATTCACCCAGGAGTTCATATTTCCGTAATAGGCATGAAAATAACTAAATGCAAGCCCAATCCGCTCCCACTAAATTTTATTTCAGCTTCCCAACGAAACAATGATGTCGTATTCGGCTTTTTTCAACGGCATCACCGAAAGCCTTGCCTGCCTTACGAGATGGATGTCGGCAAGGCGCTTGTCCGCCTTGATGGTTTCAAGAGTGACCGGAGTTTTGAGGGCTTTGACCGGAGCAATATCAACTGCAAGCCAGTGGCCTTCTTTGGCGGTAGCATCGGGATAGGCTTCCTTCACGACCTTTGATATGCCCACAACGGCTTTATCAGTCTGGCTGTGGTAGAAGAGCACCGGATCGCCCGCATTCATGCCCTTGAGATGTTTTCTTGCGAGGAAGTTTCTTACGCCAGTCCACGAAGTGGATTTGTCGCGTACCAATTCCGGCCAGCCGTATTCATCCGGGTCAGATTTTACCAGCCAATAATTCATAGAAGTGTCTGCAGGTTTACTCAGGCTTCACCACCTTCGCCTTCAGCTTCTTCGCTCTTTGCCTTTCTGCCCTTTTTTGCCTTAGGCTTTTCCTCTGCCGAAGCTTCAGCAACGGGTTCGGTCTTTTCGGCTTTGGCAGAAGCTTTTGCCTTTTCCTGCTCTTCGAGATTATCTTTCAAAGCAGCCAATTCAGAAATATCGCCAAGGGTGGTTTTTTCAACTTTCTTATTCACCGCTTTCATGCCCTTGTCGGTGGCCTTTCTTTCCTGCTGTTCTGTTTCGCCTCTCTCGGCTTTCTTCAGGTCATCAATATATTTGGAGTGTGAAAGAATGATGCGCTTGTCTTTGCGGTCAAATTCAATGACCTTGAACTTGAGGGTTTCATCTGCCTCAGCAAGCTTGCCGTCTTCTTTCTTAAGATGGCGCTTTGGAACAAAACCTTCCAGCCCATACTGGAGCAATACAATTGCGCCATTGTCTTCTCTCTTCGCAATCGGACACTCATGCACCGAGCCAACATAGAAGATGGTTTCAAATGTATCCCAAGGATCTTCTTCGAGCTGCTTGTGGCCGAGGGTCATCTTGCGCTCTTCAACGTCAATTCCGAGCACTACTACATCAATCTCCTGACCGTTCTTAACATATTCTGACGGATGATTGTAACGCTTCGTCCATGACAGATCAGAGATGTGAACCATTCCTCCGATACCATCTGCTAATTCAACAAACACACCGTAAGGAGTGATATTCTGTACAACTCCCTTGTGGCGTGAGCCATCGGGATATTTTTCCTTAATGCTTTCCCAGGGATCAGGCAGAAGGCGCTTGATGCTGAGAGACATTTTCCTTTCAGCGCGGTCAATGGTCATTACCTGGGCATCATGAACATTGCCAAGTTTGAAGAACTCCTTTGAATTCACCGGATGGTTTGACCATGAAACTTCCGATACGTGAATCAACCCTTCCACACCGGGAGTGATCTCGAGGAATGCACCGTAATCTTCAATGTTCACTACTTTGCCGGAAACCTTCGAGCCGACACTTACTGATTCATCGAGCGTTTCCCACGGGTGAGGCTGTAACTGCTTCAAGCCAAGTGATATTCTCTTCTTTTCATCATCGAAAGAGAGCACTACCACGTTGATGTTCTGATTCAATTGCAACACTTCGCTCGGATGCCCGATCCTTCCCCATGAAATGTCTGTAATGTAAAGCAGTCCGTCAACACCGCCAAGGTCAATGAAAGCTCCGAAGTCGGTGATATTCTTAACCGTTCCTTCCAATACCTGACCGATATCCAGCTTGGAGATGATATCCATTCTCTGGCTTTCGAGATCGCTTTCAATGAGAGCTTTATGAGAAACAACGGCATTCTTGATGGCTTCATTGATCTTCACTACCTTGAATTCCATCTTCTTGCCAACATAAGAATCGTAATCAGTGATCGGCTTAACATCAATCTGCGAACCTGGCAGGAACGTTTCAAGCCCGAACACATTCACGATCAATCCGCCTTTGGTCTTGCTGATAATATGGCCGGTAACCACTTCTCCGCTGGTGTGCGCATTCACGATCTGCTCCCACGCGCGCATCAGCTTTGCATTCTTCCTTGACAGGACTAGATGCCCTTTTGCATCTTCTTTTTCTACCACATAAACTTCCACCTCGTCACCCAGCTTAAGGTCATCCACATCCCTGAATTCAGAGCGCGGCACCAATCCGTCAGACTTAAACCTTACATTCAGAACAACATCGTTGGATGTAATTCCAACTACGGTTCCCTTTACAATTTCATTTTCGTTTATGGTCTGGAGGGTATCTTCATATTGCTTTTCGAGAGTTTCCTTTTCCTGGTCAGAATAAACGGAAACACTTCTCTTTCCAAGGTCCCAATCAAAATCATCATGGCTGGTTGCAATTTCTTCCGCGGTCGCTGCGCCATTTTGAGTCGTAGGCGCTTCATTTACCTCATTGGTAGGTTTTTCCTGTTCAGTGTTTGTCAAGAGAATGGTTTTTGGTTAATTAATAAGTTTCATTTTCGATGCTGATACACAACATCTTAAAAAACATTTAAATCCCTTTTTAAAAAGGTTAGCAAAGGTAATACTTTCAGGCTTACCGTCAAAGCGGATATTTATCAAAATCACGAAGGTTTTTGATATTCTCCAAAGCAGGACTTGCTTGAAAAGTTTTAACTTAGGGCGGTCATTATCAGGTAATTATGAAGGATATGCAATTTAACTCCGTTTCTGAATTTTATCCCTACTATTTAACCCAGCACAGGGAATTCCGGTGCCGTACGCTGCATTTCATAGGTACAGGATTAGTAATAGGTATTTTTCTGGCTGCGATCATAACCCAAACCTGGTGGCTCTTTTTGGTAATCCCAGTGGTAGGCTACGGCTTTGCATGGACCGGGCATTTCTTATTTGAAAGGAACAAACCTGCTGCTTTTAATAATCCCCTTTACAGCCTTGCTTGTGATTTCATCATGTTCTGGCATATCATAACGGGACAAATAACTAAAAAGATAGCCGAAGCGGAAAAGCTTCACCCCGAAGCATTTTAATTAGCCGGCTCGGATGGAGATTCAGAAGTAAGAATAAGGTAGAGAATTGTGATGACCGTAAATATTGCGGTAACGCTAAAAGTTACTTCCGCACCAAACTTCCACCACAGTAATCCTGCGAAAGAACTGGCTATCAAAGTACAGACGCTTTGAAAAGCGGTGAATGTACCAATAGCGGTAGCGGTTTCATTTTTAGGGACAATATTGCTGATCCATGCTTTGGCTACCCCTTCCGTTGCTGCCGCATAAATGCCGTAAATAAAAAACAGAAGTGCAAATAAATGGAAATTGTCAGTAAACGCCATGCCGGTATAGACCAATGCGAAAAATGATAACCCGATCACGAACACGGTTTTCAGGCCAATCTTATCGCCCAGGTGACC
>CAYOYI010000267.1:0-1922 GCA_964408105.1 uncultured Chitinophagaceae bacterium
GGTTTCAGGTAATGGATTGATTTCAACTTGACTGGAATCACTGCCAGTGCATCCTCCAGAATCTACGACAACGCTATAAATTCCAGGTGAATTAACAATTATGGCTTGAGTAGTATCACCGGTTGACCATAAATAACTTGCTCCATAAATATGGGCAATAAGCGTATCGCTTTCCCCTAAGCAAATGAACTTGTCGCCTAACGATACTTGAAGATTTGGTCCGCTTGTAATAGCAATTGTATCTGATTCACTGCAACCATTTATATCTGATATTGTCACACTGTAGTTATCGGGGATAAGATTGTTTATACTCTGGCTAGTCAGACCATTAGACCAGCTATAGAGGTAAGGGGGTGTGCCACCCGTTACCGCTAAACTGACCGAGCCATCACTCTTGCCGTAACAAGATTCTGGTTCTACGTTGGTCAATACCACAAAATCCAATGGCTGGTTTATTAGAGCTATTGCATCTGAAGTACAGGAGTTCGCATCCGACACGGTAACAGTATAAGTGCCAGCGGCAAGTCCGTTAATTCCTTGTATTGTATCGTTGGTTGACCAGTTGTAATTATAGGGAGGCGTGCCTCCTGTTACATTTAAGCTGACAGCCCCATCGCTTTTTCCAAAGCAGCTTGCGTCCATCGAAGTTGGCACCGAGAGCAATTCGGCAGGTTCAGTAATTATTACTGAAATGCTGTCAAAACAAGACTTGGCGTCCGTAACCATGGCAGTATAAGCTCCGCTCGGTACTCCATTTATATCTTGGGTGGTCACACCATTTGACCAGAAATAGGAATAAGGCACTGTGCCTCCGGTAACTGTTAGATCAATTGACCCATTATCCTCTCCAAAACAACTTAAGTCGGAAGAATTTGTAATCAACTCCATTGGAGCAGGTTGCTCTACCGTAGCAATTGCAAATGATGTACAGCCATTGTCATCAGTTATAGTCACTGAATAGGTTCCTTGAGTTAGGCCTATAATATCTTTCGTATTTGTACCGTTTGACCATGAAAAAGAATATGGAGGTAAGCCTCCTGTAACGTTTAGAATAACTTGACCGTCATTTCCATTGAAACATGAAACATCGGTTGCAGTTGCGGATGAGGCTAGGGAAAGTACCGATGAAATCGCCCAATCACAAGCGAAAGGGCCACCATTAGCACCAATGTCATTTCGCTGTGTTCCTAAAGAAGGAGGGTTGCAAGTATCGTTGTAAACGGTATCTACATCGCCAGCATCAACACAGGATGATCCATTAACTATGTCAAGGTCCGTGGTGTTTGAGAAAATGGGATTAGCACTAATATTTCCAAAGCCTGGAAATACGCCTTGGTTCACTTTGACATCACTAAAAGTTGCGGTCAGTGGTCCAGAAAGACTGGCAAACGTAGGATCGGGCTCCCAAAAAATTGAGTTCTTAATAGTTGTCGTATCTCCTGTTATGAATGCTTCATCGCCATCATTTTGATAGAACGTGCAATTAATTATTTCGGAAGTATCTGAAATGAGGTAAACCCCTCCTCCCTGACTTACAGCAGATGAGCCTAAGCCTCCATGTGTTGCGAGAAGCCTACTATTGCTTATAATAGAATTTTGCAGACTTAAATTACCTTCTGAGTAAATAGCTCCACCCCTTGCAATACCTTGTTTATTTACACCGCCCCCGTGCCCTTGGGCGGTGTTTAAATAGAAAATACAATTATAGATGTAAGCATTCCCTTTGGTATAAACTGCACCTCCAAAACCCTGGCATCCTCCGCAACTTGAAGTTGTATAATGAGCTTCTGACTTGTTTAAATTAAAAACACAATTTTTCAGCGTTATCGTACCATTAACCAGACATATAGCTCCGCCCTTGCTATACTTATCAATTGCCTTATTATTTTTGAATGTACAGTGTTCAAGTGTATATACTCCCA
>CAYOYI010000267.1:1932-5909 GCA_964408105.1 uncultured Chitinophagaceae bacterium
CCCAGACTCAAATAGTTAATTCCTCCGCCCTGAACTCCGAAATTATCAACGAAATAGCAATTCCTGATAACAGGGTTACTATTGTTAATTCTAATGGCGCTATTGGATGCTCCCTTAACATCACAGTAAGATAACTCAGAGCCTATAGGGCTATAATTAAAGAATATACCTTGCCAAGTAGTACTGATCTTTGAATTGGGTGCAAAAACTATTCTGTCACATACAGTTCCAATGGCGGTTAAAACTCCACCAACTTCAAAAGTATAATCGCCATTGAATAACACTTCAACACCCGGCTCAATGACCAAAGAGGCAACCAGCACATTAGTGTCTACTATGTAAGGTGATAATGAAGTGCTCCATACACCTGAAACCACACCTCCAACATAAGTTTGTCCGACTAACCTGGATGAACATAAAAATAAAATGAGGTAGATTAATGCTTTCTTCATCGGTAAATGTCTTTTGAGTTAAGTGAAAATAGTTAACAATCTTGTATAACAAAAACATCTCTACGTTTCTTTTTAGGAATTTTTAGAATCTAAAACAGGCGCCTTCGCCCTCAAAAACAAATTCACCCCCATAGGCTCTTTTTCAACCAGACAGCGTATCGCTCCAGCTTTTTTTGCAAGCTCTATGAGATGTGATTCGCTGCGATGGTTTAAAAACCATTCACCGAAAAGCTCCATGTATGCGCGGCTCGGGTTATGGTCGGAGAAATTTCCGATGATTATTTCTCCGCCTTCCTTGAGCCACCCTAGGAAACGGTTAAGGATGAACACGAATGTTTTATCATCAAAATAGTCGAACAAACCGGCTGACCAGATCACATCAAATTTCTTCTCAGGCGTGAACTTGAATATGTTTCTATGGATGAACTCGATACTGTCTTCATATCCGGCAGTCATTTCTTTAGCATATTCGATCGCCTGCGCATCCATGTCTATGCAAGTTGTTTTCAACTTTGCTGAATTCAAACCTGCATATAATTCGGCCAAGTCACGGGCAGGGCCGTTCGCCACGTTGAGCAATTCCAGTTCTCCCTGATGGCGCAATACTATTTCAGCCATCGTCTGTTTGAAATATTCCTTCCGGTTGCGAACAGCTATGGGCGCATGCTGACGGTGAAAATATAAGTCCCACTTACGGCAGTTCTTCTTGTCAGATACCTTATGAGTGTAGATGTAGTCTATCATTTGGTAATCACCGGCATAGCCGAGCGGCTTGAGCAATGCCCTGCCCTGAAGGGTATTATTCAGAACTTCTTCTCCAAGCAGTTCCTTCAATTCGGCCGCTACGGAATCCGGTAATTCATTTTTTAATTTTTTGCCGTTGGCGTAGCGGATGAGGTCATCCAGCACCACATATTCATGCGGGTCGGGGCCACCTTTGTGTACGAAATATTTCAGGTAATCAAGTACCGGTGATGCCGCTGAGGTTTTTAATGTCTGTAACATGACTATTGATTTTTTTTTGGTTTAATAAATTGATTCATCAAATGTGATGGGATTACTTACATCAAAATTTTCCTCCCACGCTGATCCCGATCCTCCATGCTAATCCTATATTGGTTTCAAGGTCGCCACCCAGATCCTTAATGGACGAGACAAACCCGGCACCACCATTTAATGTGATGTCAAGATTTTTTACAGGATTGATAGAAACCCCTGCTTCCCAGATTGACATTTCATGAAATGACAGCACGTCTTCTTCTACATACTCTTGAAAATATCCTTGTCGCGTTAAGTCCTGCAATGAAAATCCCCAATGGAATGACTGCCCCAGGAATACGCGAACATTCTTGTGGTAATAGACATTGAATTTTGGGTTCACTGAAAAACCGTACATAATGGGAAATTCCTCCCGTGACATTTCCGGCTTAAAATTTCCATACCACGTAAAACGCATGGAATAGACCGGGCTTTTCATGCGCTCGATGAAAACGGATACGTTTCCATAGTACATCTGAAAAAAGTCAATGCCGATAACGCGCTGCCTCTTAAAAGCAGGCTTGGAAGGTATTCCGGCATCACCGGATGATTTCTGAACGGAGTTTAACACGTCCTCCGTTCCGTTTTCGTACGCAATACGCAAAACGTATGATCGCGGAATAGAATAAAGCGGCCCGTCAGGATTTGAAGTTTTTTTATACCTGATCTCATAGGTACCAACTTCATAAATTTTACCTTCAATAACTTTTCCATCAGCCTGGTAAATTTTGTCCTGAGCATTCAGCACGGCTGATACTAAAACAATTACGGAGATTAAGATTTGCTTTTTCATGGCTTAAATTTTTTGGTTAAAAAATCATAAGCCGAAAGTAGGGTCAGAAGTGAGGGCAATCAATCACACAATGATGTGATTTTTAGAAAGGATAGGAGTTATGTCAGACCAAACCTTCCCTCAGCGCTTTAGCAACGGCTTCAATATTGGAATGAACCTGGAGCTTAGAGTAAATACTTTTGATGTGCGATCGGACGGTATCAAGTGAAATGAATAAAGCTGTAGAGATCATCTTGAAGCTATAACCTTTAGACAGGTGTGTGAGAATTTCCTTTTCGCGGCTTGTGAGTTCGTAAGAGTCTTTTTGCTTAGGCGGAAACCTCTTAAAGGTTTCCAACACTTTTTTTGCGATTGCCGGAGTCATTGGCTTTTCGCCCTGCTGAACTTTAATAATGCTTTCTATAAGTTTTGATGACGAAATTCCTTTCATCAGATAACCATCAGCTCCCAGGCAAAAGCATTGGAATATCTTATCATCATCATCATAGCTGGTAAGCATCATGACCTTTATATCCGGAAACTTTTGCTTTGTTATCTGCAATCCGTCAATTCCATTAACTTCTGGCATGTCTATATCCATCAACACCACATCGGGATGATGTTTTTCCATTTCAAATTCAGCATGGGCACAATTGCTGTAAGCGTTGAGCAGTTCAAGCTCAAAGGTTCCTTTGATCAGGCTGGAAAGACTTTCCCTTATCTCATCATGGTCTTCATAAACTATCACTCTAATCTTTTCCATAACCCTTGAAATTTGATTCCTACAAAATTATCCTTTATCAATACCGGCAGCAATCACATAATCATGTGAGGGGTACTTCCAAAGTTATAGCCGTGCCGCCACTCGCAGACGAAGTAATGCTCAGAGTTGAATTGATCTCCTGCGCCCGTTTGCGCATGTTTTGCAAACCGTTTCCGTGCCTGACTCTTGATTCATTTAAGCCCACTCCATTATCCTCTACAGCCAAAAGCAGTTTTCCGTTGATTCGTTTCAGACGAACAACAGCTCTGCTGCATTCCGAATATTTAACTGCATTGCTTACGGCTTCTTTGAAGATCATGTAGAGATTGTACCGAACGTTCATCGGAATTTGCAATTCAGAGGCATCTTCATCTATTTCATATTCCGGCTCGATGTTTTTGCTTTCGAACATTCCGCCTGAAAAGAAAATCATTTTAGCGGTGAG
Source organism: uncultured Chitinophagaceae bacterium (assembly GCA_964408105.1). GTDB lineage: Bacteria > Bacteroidota > Bacteroidia > Chitinophagales > CAIOSU01 > BPHB01. The sequence continues at coordinate 5,403 of CAYOYI010000267.1, forward strand.
GTCCTCCAACTTGTCATTGGAAGGTTTTGTCGCCCACACTATATCTGCCATTGTTTCATTTAAGCCACGGCAGGTTTCAATAATCTTTTGAATTGCAGTCTTGAAGCTGGTTTTATCAACCTCATTGCGGCTTAATGTTTCCTCACCTTTCAGAATGACTTCTGTAACCGTGTTCTTCACATCATCATGCAGGTCTTGCGAAATCCTTTCCCTGAGCTGGTTCAGCGCGAGCAGCTTGTTGATCTTAATGTTCAGGTTGATGTGATAAGCTGAATAAACAGCGGTAAGAAAGATCAGTCCGCATATTGCATAGAACCAATTGGTCGCCCACCATGGAGGCGTGATGGTTATGCTTAATTCTTTCGGAACAGGATTCCAGATACCATCATTATTGCTGCCCATTACTTTGAAAACATACTCTCCCGGAGGTAGTTTGGGATAAATCGCCTGCCTTCGTGTTCCGGCTTCCTGCCAGGCATTGTCATATCCTTCCATAATGTATTTGTA
>CAYOYI010000268.1:0-5907 GCA_964408105.1 uncultured Chitinophagaceae bacterium
CTGCTCTATCTTGTCTAAATGGCTCACCACCTGCACCAGCGCCCATGATTTGCTGTCGGGCTTTTTGTTGAGCAGCGATGGATCAACTTTCCTGAGCTTTTCAATGAGTTTCGATTTTCTTTTTTCCAGCTCATTAAACTGCTTCTGCAATTTTGCGTTCATGCCTTACTGCCTAGATTATTTCAAAAAATCCGGTTGTCTGAATGAAGGGTTCGGGTATTTGTAAAAACCCTCGCCTGTCTTCACGCCCAGTTTTCCTGCATCAACATATTCTTTTAACCATTTGGCAAAACGAATACTCTTTTCATCTTTGTATGCCTTTGTTACGTGCCATACGGTATCAATGCCGATGGTATCCATGATGCCGAAAAGCCCGATGGAGGTTTGCATGTTTGCCATCCACGAGCGGTCAATGTCTTCAATGCTTGCTACTCCGGTCGTTACAAGAACTCCCGATGATCCGAGCAATGCTCCAAGCATGGCATTGAAAACATATCCGTGTGATTCCTTTTCAACAAGGATAGGAATCTGGTCGAGCTTGCGCCCCATTTCTTTCAGGAATTCAACGACCCACGGCTCTGTCCCGGGATGCGGCATGATGTCAACCACATTTGCCAGAAACACATCATGAAAATGAAATGCGCAAAAACGTGAAGGATTTCCTGACTCCTCTGCAAACCACGATGCCAGCATGTAAGAGGTGTTGGTTGTTATGACAGCATGTTTTGGAAAGAAGGGAGCAAACTGTTTATAAAGTGATTTTTTTACTTCACGGTCTTCCAGCACCGACTCACTCACGAAATCGGCATTCTCCCCAGCCTGCTTTGCATCGGTAGTGGTAGTAATTCTTCCTTTAGCAGCTTCGGCCTGTTCACCTGTAATTTTTCCTTCTTTTGTAAGCCAGCCCAGCAACTTACCCTGTATTTTCACCGCTTTTTGAAGCGACTCTTCGCTGATGTCATATAAACACACATCGAATCCTTTTAGTGCACTCTGCAATCCGATCCTCAAACCCATCGTACCGCTGCCGATTATCAGTACTTTCTTTACATCACTCAGTTTTAATTCCATGATTGATTTTTTAGGTGGTGCAAAATAGAAAGTAGTTGCGCCTTGTGCAAATCAGGTGTTTGGAGGCAGTGTGTCCCTTTTTGCGTCATTGTGAGTGAGGCTTTGCGAACGAAGCAATCCCCAGGTTGAAATCCAGAAGGGGATTGCTTCTCCCGATGCTCACGCAAAAGCAATGCTATCGGGATCGCAATGACGTTTTTTTTAAACTGATTCTATTTGGGTTCACCTTTGCCCCCTTTGCGGTTTTAAATCAGCCGCCACACTCATTCCACAACGATCATTCTTAAATTCTTCGTTTTACCGTTCACCGAAAGCTTGCAGTGGTAAAGTCCTTTTGCAAGGCCGATTTCATCGAGCCTTATCGGAATAATGTATTTCCCAAAACCTCTTTGCTCATTTTCAAAAACTGAATGAATTTTTTTCCCCTGCTGATTGAACAGGCTCAAGCTAACTATCGCAGGCTCATGCAGCTTGAACGACACGTAGATAATATGAGCAGCGGGGTTGGGAAATTGCAATGCCTCAATATCCTGCTGAACGACAGAATGATTGCTGGTAAATAATTGCTCAAAGGGAGTTACCGATGTCCAGATGCTTAGTACTGCATTATGCAGACGTGTCCATATCGGCCTGACGATCCCATTATAAACCGAAATATTCGTGTAATCACCAAAGAAAATTCCTGCATCTGGCAGAAAAGCTGATTCGCTGATACGCTGGTTCGTGAAAATATTTCCACCATCATCGGAGAAAGCAAGATAGACGTCCGTGTGATTGTCATTATAATTTCTTCTGTCATAAAAAACAAAAAAGAGGTTGCCGTTGGTTTGATCAATATCCATCCAGGTGAAGAACTGATGTTTTCCGGCAGCATCATTATTCACGCGTATCGGTGTGCTCCATGTATCGCCACCATCAGTAGATTTTGCGAGCCAGACATCCGTATCGTTGGATCCATTGCGCTGGTCAGACCAATTGACGTATATAGTTCCGTGATTCGGTCCACCGCTTAAGTCACATTTTGTAACGGGCAGTCCGTTGCACCGGTAAATTCCGGGTACATCCAGATCCCATCCGCCCGGCATGGAGTCAATTAAAATTTCTTTGCTGAGCCAGGTGTTTCCTTCGTCAAGGGAGCGGTTAAATACAATTCCGGACGGTCCGGCCCATGCAACATATATTTCTCCATTCGGCCCGACAGCCGGAACGGCACCCTCCACAGTATTGTCGCTGTCAATACAGTCACCGGCAACTTTGTTTATTCTCATCGCAGCCGACCATGTGCTTCCTCCATCGCTTGACTTTGAAAATAATATCAGACTGCTATCGACTGAATTGGAACTTCCGTAAGCATCAAATTGAGTCCAGGTGAGATAGATATTATTATTGGTGGGATCAACCACACCCCATTGCTTGTCCTGCGCTTTTGTTCCGTTCAATCCTACATAAGTGCCGTCATCCCAGTTGCTGCCAAAGTCAGAGGATTTTTGACAAACGATCCGATCAATCCAATTCCCTGACGGAGGGTTTGAAAGATGAAAGAAATAAAAATTGCTTGCCGTATCCGCTATGATAACAGGATCGCCCCACACCCCATACGAGGAAAACATGGTGTCGGCAGTCCAGGTCTTGCCCGTGTCTGAACTGACGAAGAAATTATTGATGTTGGCTCCGGCAACGATTCTCGAAGGGTTCTTCGGATCAATCGTAATAGCTGGCTCCGTTGGACTGTTGGCATCACTGATCATCACATTCTGAGCAGTTGCAAACTGTATAAGCAACTGTATAACTGTTAACAATATGAGAACCGTCCAACTTTGGCTCAGCATTTTTTTATTCAAGATGAATGAGTTGTTACTTACTTAACCGCACTGGTTACATAAGCGGTAAAAGGAAAAACCACCTTTCCGTCATTTTTGAATGGTTCGCATGAGGAAATGACTTTTTCCCGTACGCGATTAATTGTGGCTTCATCTTTATCCTTTAGCGCCATAGCGATCGGAGCCGCGATATCAACCATTATTGACCAATATTCTTCGGCAGAGGCGAAGGGATTAATACCGGTTACTTCTACTTCTTCCACATTCTTCAGGCCAAGGCTTTTTAGAATTCCCGGAACCAACCCAACTTTTTCACAACGGAAAATTCCCGGAGCTTCCGGTGGCGGTGGCGTTAATTGCAATTCCTGCATCACGGCCTGAGCACTGACGGTGGCCCAGGGATTCTTTTCCTTCGGCCCCCATACGGCAACGGAAATCTTACCTCCGGGCTTCAGAACCTTAACAAGGTTTTTAAGCCCTGCTTCGAGTTCAGGGAAAAATATTACACCGAACCTGCTAACAATAACATCAAAAGTATTTTCAGGAAAGGGTAGTGCCGATTCATTTCCGGATTTGGTTGAGTAGTTCTTGACACCCATCTCTTCAGCTTTTCTAACCGCAACCTTCAGCATATCCTCTGATATGTCCATCCCGATCACCGTGCAATCCGGGTATTTAGCGGCAATTGACAAGCCCGGTTCACCGGTTCCGGTCGCCACATCCAGCACCATGCCGCCTTTCGGAGGGGCTCCGCTCGCGACTAATTTGTCAGCCACGGGTTTCATCCAATTCATGATCATGTTATCCCATTTGTTCCAACCGGGTGAAAATTTATTCCAGGCGGTTTTCTGCTGTTCTCTCAGGGTCTGTGCTGTTGCTTGCATAATTTTCAGTTTAGGTGATTAAAATCTGGTCAAATATAATAAGCTAAGGAGGTTTTGGGAAGAGAAACAAAAGTGATTGCAGATATCAATTTTGCACAACCTAATGATTTAAGTAAATTTCCTGCCTGCAACTAATTTGACATGTCGGATAAAGAGCCATTCATTAAGCCGGAAATCATTCTCCCTGAAACCACTTTCAAGGCTATCGTGCTCGGCTTTGTGCTTTCAGCGTTACTTGCCGCTGCCAATGCTTATCTCGGCCTCTTGCTTGGAATGACGGTTTCCGCATCCATTCCGGCAGCAGTGATTTCGATGGCGGTGCTGAGGATGTTCAGGAAGCACAATATCCTCGAAAACAATATCGTGCAGACGGCAGCTTCCTCAGGCGAATCAATCGCAGCAGGCGTCATCTTCACTTTCCCGGCACTGGTCTTGATGAACTATTGGACGCAGTTCAACTACTGGGAAACAGTGACGATTGCCCTGTCGGGAGGTGCGCTTGGGATTTTGTTCACCATTCCCCTGCGCAAAGCGCTTATTGTGAAGGAAAAACTTTCGTTTCCTGAAGGCGTTGCAACAGCCGAAGTCTTGAAATCGGGCGACAAAGGAACAATGCTGAAATTCCTCATCTCCGGTTCCATCATCGGGGCGGTGCTGAAGTTTGTCATCGAAGGAATGAAAATCTGGAGCTCGCAGTTTCAGTTTGCCGCTATTTTCAAAAGCAAAATATTTTTCTACTTCGGCACCTACCTCACACCTGCGGTAATGGCAGTAGGATATATCGTGGGCCTGAACATCGCTGCGCTGGTTTTTCTTGGCGGAGCAATCAGTTGGTATATCGCGATCCCCGCTTATGTTTGGGTGAATGGAGTGCCACCGGAAGTGACGGATGCAACAGCTTTTGGCCTCGGTATCTGGAAATCGAAAATCCGTTACCTCGGTGTTGGCGCAATGATCAGCGGGGGCATTTGGGCGATTATCAGCATCAGGCATTCATTGCGCAGTTCCATCAGCCAGGGCATGACCTCATTCGGTAATAACAATGCTTCTGCTGCGCCATCACGGACAGAGCGTGATCTTCCGTTGAAATTAATACTGGCGCTGCTTGCGATAATTATAGTTGCGATAGTGTTTATTTATTTCGGGGAAATGAAATCTATTCCGCTCGCGCTGGTGATGGCGGTGCTGATGATCGGAGGAGGTTTCCTTTTTTCCGCTGTAGCCGGATATATGGCGGGATTGGTAGGCAGCTCGAATAACCCGATCTCAGGAGTCACAATAGCGACAATTCTGACATCCGCCCTCATTTTGCTTGTAATTCTTGGGAGCGGCTCACCGCAGGGCGCAGCCTCCGCGATACTCATCGGGGCAGTGGTATGCTGCGCGGCTGCCATAGCGGGCGACAACATGCAGGACCTGAAAGCCGGGCAGGTGCTGGGCGCGACTCCTGCAAAGCAGCAGGTGATGCAGTTTGTGGGGTTGTTTGCTGGGGCGATTGTTATTCCACCGATATTGAATTTGCTGAATGCAGCTTATACCATTGGCTCTGAAAAACTTTCCGCACCGCAGGCATCACTGATGAGAAGCGTTGCCGAAGGGGTGTTTGGCGGAAGCCTTCCCTGGAATTTCATCATAACCGGAGTGGCGCTTGGCATCGTAATCATCGCGTGTGATCAGTTCCTTGCAAGGAGGAATTCTTCATTCAGGATGCCGGTACTGGCTGTTGCTGTTGGCATGTATCTTCCGCTTTACCTTGACACCGCGATGTTCATGGGTGGAGTGATAGCATGGCTTGCCAACAGGTTTTTCAGGAAAAATGAAAATAACACTAATCACGGTGTTGCGAAATCGGCAGCGGAGAATGCGGGACTGCTTTTCGCTTCGGGGCTGATAACCGGTGAAGCGCTGCTGGGTGTGTTTCTTGCGATACCAATCGCTCTTTCCGGCAATGAGAATGTGATACGCTTTTTCGATTTCGCATTGCCAGATGTAGTTGGATTCGGGGTATTGATTTTGTGTTGTGTGGTGTTGTACACTGCTATAAGAGGAACTTACAGGAAGAATGTTGGATGATTAGTTAATGTTCGGATATGCCAATGAGCCGATTAAAAATCGAACTATGAATAATAAAA
>CAYOYI010000269.1:0-5907 GCA_964408105.1 uncultured Chitinophagaceae bacterium
GTGCGCATTTCCCCGTTTGATTCAAACCAGAGGCGGCACACTTCATTCGCTTCGGTGTTTGTTTATCCTGTGGCTGATGATTCCATTGAGATCGCCATCAATCCCGCTGACCTCGAGTGGGACACCTTCCGTTCGAGCGGCAAGGGTGGGCAGAACGTAAATAAAGTTGAAACCGCAGTGCGCGTGCGCCACCTGCCTTCGGGCATCGTGGTGGAATGCCAGGAAACGCGCTCGCAGCATCAGAATCGCGAGAAGGCCATCACCCTGCTGAAATCGCGCCTCTATGAAATGGAGCTGCGCAAAAAGAACGAAGAACGCGAGAAGATCGAGAATTCAAAAATGAAGATAGAGTGGGGGTCGCAGATACGCTCCTATGTATTGCATCCCTACAAGATGGTGAAGGACGTGCGCACCGGCTACGAAACAGGCAATGCCCAGGCCGTGCTCGATGGCGGGCTTGATGAATTCATCAAAGCCTTTCTGATGAGCAAGACAGCGGTGAGCTGATGTGCTGATTTGAAAATTTGAAGATTACCTGATTTGACGCAGATCATAAATCTAAAATCGTAAATCTAAAATCTAAAATTGCAGGGCGCGTACTTATCTCGTTTCTTCGGTGGCTCTGTTTTGTAGCGTTCGAGGCGGGAGGGTGGTACTATCTTGTTCCTACAAAAACACAATCATTAACAGTAGTTCCTAATGTAGAATTAGTAGTTATTGTAATCGAGTTTCCGTTTAGATTTCCACTGCCATTCCATTGCCAGCCGCCAGTTCCGGTTTGAGTTGGAATTGTAATATTATTACCACTTATAGTACCATTTAAATCAGTCCCGTTATAAACTAAGGCACGCTGGAAGTTACTTGTCAGTACGAACCTATTCGTATTTTTGGCTGGAAATCATACACCATGCAAAGTCCAATTTTGTTAGCCGCATATCTTTTGTGCGTTACGAGCATTTCTGTTTTTGGTCAGGATGACTTATGCACTGATATTAAAAACATCTCTGCGCAATACAAGAAAGACAAAACCAGGCTGATGGGTAAAGAGAAGGCCAATGACGATATGATGACCTTTTACGAATGTCCGCTTCCGCTGAGCGGAGCCGCAAATGTGGAATCAGCCATGTACACCGCCTCAAAGAAGCTGGCGCATTCCCTCGGATCTTACGGCAGAGATATGCCTGAAGCGGATGCCCAGAAACAATTTGCAGCTCTTGGTGAACAATTTATGAAGTGCTTTCCAAATGCAAAAAGGGAAGCGGAAGATGGTGAGTACGAAGAGTTTGTTGCAGTTGACCAGAACGGCTCTTATATCTATCTATCGAGATCCGTATCAAAAGTGAACCCTGATACAGGGGAAAACTTCTATTCGATTCATATCCAGATCATGTTTTATGACTGAGCGATGATCAGGGGCTATCCCAGTGCCAATGGGGACATTTGGGCGAGAAGCGGTTTGAGACAAATACGTGTGGGCTGCCCGAGAGTGTCAGCCGGAGGCTGAATAATAAGAATCACTCGCCAGAGGCAAGCGATGTCAAATTCGTAAATCGTTAATAGAACTCAGCCCCTCTGCCGCTTAAACCTGCCCTTTGATTGCGGGCGTGATCGGAATGAGGGCTTTGAAAAGGCCTTTTGGGGGTTGTATTCGGGGCCTTCGCCAAGCTGTGGCGGCAGTTGCAGCTTTCTCACCTGTGCTTCGATGAGTTCTTCAATCCTCTGAAATTTCATCTGATCTTCAGGATTGATAAAGGTGAGCGCAACACCGGTGGATGAGGCACGCGCAGTGCGACCTATACGGTGAACATAATCTTCGGCATCATTCGGCACGTCATAATTGATCACCAACCCAATGGAGTCAATATCAATGCCGCGGGAAAGCACATCGGTCGCCACAAGTATTTGCAGCGATTTGTTCTTGAATCGCCTCAGCACTTCATTGCGCTCCTCCTGGTCAAGGTCAGAATGAATGCTTGCAACATCAAACTTTTGCCGGTGCAGTTCGCGTCCCAATTCTTTCACCTTGTCTTTGGTGGAGGAAAAGATCAGGATGCTGTCAATCTTCTTGCCGGTAAGCAGCGATTTCAGCAACTCCATCTTTTGAGGATTGTAAAGCACATAAGCGCCCTGTATCACCCCGGCAGCGGGCTTTGACACGGCAATATTTATCTGCTCAGGGTTTTTCAGGATTTTGTTTGCCAGCGTCCTTATACCGGGAGGCATAGTAGCTGAGAACAAGAGCGTTTGCCGTTCTTTAGGAAGATAAGTAAGGATTTTATTGATGTCGTCACTGAAGCCCATGTCGAGCATTCTATCTGCTTCATCAAGGATAAGATGCTGCAATTGTGCGATATTGACGTAACCCATGTTGAGGTGAGCGATGAATCTGCCCGGAGTGGCGATGATGATATTTGCGCCATGCGTAAGTGCGCGCCTTTCCTGCTCGAAGCTTGCACCGCCAGTGCCGCCATAAATGGGGATGCTGTTCACCGGGGCAAAGTATGCAAACCCTTGCAGCGCCTGATCAATCTGCACCGCGAGTTCACGTGTGGGCACAATTATCAGCGTGTTGATTGCTTCCGTGGGAGATTGAATTAATTTGTTGATGACCGGCAGCAGAAAAGCTGCGGTTTTGCCTGTTCCCGTTTGTGCACATGCAATAAGATCCTTATTGGCAAGAATGATCGGAATAGCTTGCTCCTGAATAGGGGTTGGCTTTTGAAAATTCATGGAAGAAAGCCCTTCCATCAATGCAGGCTCGAAATTGAAGTCGTTAAATGTCAAACTGTAAATGAATTATTTCGCGGCAAAGTTATGCGGAAGTGTTTTATAAAGCAGGGGACCCTTAAGCTCTCTCTCTCCGGAGTATTCGGGAAGAGGGACGGGGTGAGGCCCGGTTCCCCAATTTTTTCAGAAACTTCAGATGCTCCATCACCGCACCGGCAAGCGACTTATTGGAATATCTCACGCCATACTCCTGCGCGGTTTGTTTGATGATGTTGGTCAACGGACGGTAATGAATATGGCAGATGTTAGGGAACAGATGATGTGCGATGTGCGTGTTCAATCCCCCGCTGAACCAACCCACCAGCTTGCTGTCGGCAGCAAAGTCAATCGTGCATTCCATCTGATGCTTTGCCCAGCAGTTATGAATCTTTCCCTCTGCATCAGGAAGAGCATACGCACCTTCTTCGGTGATATGAACCGGCCCGAGGATAAATGCCATCGTCAGCCCGATGATAAAGTGCATCCCGAAATACATAATCACAACCAGCCACCACTTTTCGCTGAGCACCATCAAGGGAATAATAAAACTATAGGTGAAATAGAACAGCTTGGTGACAATAAGGATCGCCCATTCGTCCCAGGGATGTTTGTGAATTATCTTGTTCCCAAATCTTTGCATCGCGTGAAGCTGAAAGTCTTTCACATAAATAAGGTAGAGGCTGTAAAAAGCATATACCAGCGGTGAATACAAATGCTGGTAACGGTGATGCGATTTTGTCGGCTTGGAAGGATTCAACACAAACAGCGCTCCCTGGTCAATATCCATATCATGGCCCGGAATATTGGTGTAGGTGTGATGAGCAATGTTGTGCTTCATCTCCCATGCGTAATTGCTGATGCCCACAAAATTCCATGCATAAGAAAGCAGGCGGTTCAGCCGGGCGCTTTTTGCGAACGCATGATGCGAAGCGTCATGGGCGATGGAGAAAACAAAAAAAGCAGAAGAAAGTCCCCAAAGTATGTAGATCAGGAATAGTGTTCCGCCAGCAAAATTATCGGTAAGTATCAGGCTGTAGCTGGCAATTATTCCCGCAAAAAACAACGAGGTTTTAAGCACGGCAATACCATTGGCTTTTTTGCTGATCCCCTTTTCGGTGAAATAGTTTTCAACCCTTTTTTTCAGCACGCTGAAAAATTCCGAATCACCGTGATTCTCAAATTTTATGAATGCGGCTTCCATCCGGTTCAAATGTAAAATATATTTTGGTGGCAAAAGGCACAATGTTTACACGTTTCCTGTTTACACGTTTACGGTTATTTATCAACGTGCAAACCGCAAACTTGCCTTTTCAGTACGACCGAGGGTCAATCTTTTTTCTTCGCTCTTTCCTTTCGCTCTTGATCTGCTTGGCTTTATGACGTTTTTCGGTTGCTGCTTTTGACGGCTTGGTGGGTTTCCTGGGTTTGGGGCGTTTCAATGATTTCTGCATCAGTTCATAGAACTTTCGGATGCAGTCATTCTTATTCTTCAGATTCGACCGGGAAGCTTCTGATATTATCCGGAGATCTCCGGTGGAAGAAAGTCTTGATTTCAGTCGTTCATTTAATAGCGCTTTCTCATCATCATCAAGAATGCCGGAGCCGGGAATGTTGAAGATCAGCTCCACTTTCGTGGAAACTTTGTTTACATGCTGACCGCCACGCCCCGAACTCAACGATGAACGAAAAGTGAATTCGCGTTCAAATTTTCTTTCTTTCAGGGTCTTCATCCACAACTAAAATTCATCAAACACTCTCGTGTAGTCACGGCCTACACCGTGACAACCGGTGCAGCCATCGCCCTTTTTCGAGACTGAAAATGCCACAGTTTCATCAGGATTGTATTCAGCCCAAAGCCAATTAGCTCCTGCTTGTGAATTGGATGAGTCTTTTTTCATCACTGCATACAATTTAATGGAGCCGGTGGGACTGTCATACAGCTCTTTCACAATGAGCGAGCCGTTTGGAAAAGATGAGCCCGAAGGAAGTTCCCCTGTAGAATCTAATGCCGCCTGCGCAATGGAATTAAAACGCACACGCATGTAATCATTGTGAGCGCTTGGATTGGAGGAAGGCCTGATGGTGGGGTCATTCTTAAAATACGTGAATCCTGTTGTTGCCACTGCAGTATCATACAACTCCTTGTCGAGACCGGTGGCTGCAGGATCATCTTCGGAGCATTGAGTTAACATTAATCCGATTGTAAAAAGTGATAGTATTAAGAGTTTCTTTTTCATGGTTGCGGGTTTTTGGGACGGTTAAATTTGAATACAGGGATTACAAGATAACAACTACTTTAGTTCCAAAGAAATTATGCCTGTGGAAAATAATTCAGCTATACCTTTAGCTGAGCGTGTTCGCCCGAAGCGATTGGAAGAGTTTGTCGGTCAGCACCATTTGGTTGGGGAAGGGAAGATTCTAAGCATCCTGGTAAAATCCGGGAATATCCCATCTATGATCTTCTGGGGGCCGCCCGGAGTTGGGAAAACTACACTCGCCAATATTATTGCAGCTGAAACCGGGAAGACATTCATCACGCTCAGCGCGATCAGTTCAGGCGTGAAAGATGTCAGGGAAGTGATCGAGCTGGCAAAGAAGCAGGGTAACATTCTTTTATTCATTGATGAAATTCACCGTTTCAACAAGGCGCAGCAGGATAGTTTGCTCGGTGCGGTTGAAAAAGGCTGGGTGACACTGATAGGGGCTACCACTGAAAATCCATCATTTGAAGTTATCTCCGCTCTGCTCTCAAGGTGCCAGGTTTACATTTTAAAGGAATTAGGCAAGGAGGAATTGCTTCAACTGCTGGCGCGGGCGATGAAGGAAGATGAACTATTGAGCCAGCGTGATATTGAGCTTAAGGAAACCGATGAATTGTTGCGTTTGTCAGGCGGTGACGCCCGCAAGCTTATGAACCTGTTTGAGATCGTTGTGAATTCAGTTTTGAATGAAAAGGTAATTGTGACCGATGAATTGGTAACGAAGCAGGCGCAGAAAAAGATGGCCGTTTATGACAAAAGCGGAGAGCAGCATTATGATATTATTTCTGCATTCATAAAATCAATTCGCGGCAGTGATCCTAATGCGGCAGTTTACTGGCTGGCAAGAATGATCGAAGGAGGAGAAGATCCGCTGTTCATT
>CAYOYI010000270.1:0-5871 GCA_964408105.1 uncultured Chitinophagaceae bacterium
TTCTCCGACAGATAATTTCACTTCTTGCCCAATTTCTATAGTGTCACAGGATTGGATAAACTCCTCCAATTTTTGAAATGTTTGCATTTGGTTCGCTTCAAAAAATTGATTCTTGACAGTAACGGATTCTTTAAAGTCGGAAAATTGTTCTAAAAAAATATGGGTCTTATTCTTGGCGGCTGCTTTGTACCTTCTATTTATGCAGCTTATGAAGGAAACCAACACGCCAATCATTAGAATCGTGAAAACTTTTTTTAAACCTTCACTATTCTGGAGCATAAAGCAAAACTGGTTTTGTATGTGTTCTTATATTCCTAAGTGAACCTATTCCGAGTCCAATTCCAGGAAGTGGAGGTGATAATGATACCGTTTTATAAGTTCCAGCTCCATCATCTAGTTCTGATTTTCCTATATTAAATCCAATCGTACCTACCGCGCCCCAGTCCAAATCATCATAAGCGCTTTTTGCAGCTAAGTCTCGAATACTACTGACTTTCCCAACATTTAAATTGAAACCTAAATCAAATCCTAACGGAGTGCCAGCGCCTTTAAACTTGTCGTCATCGGTTTGGACAGCCCTAAAAAATAGAAAATCGAAATTTTCACTTACAAAAATTCCAAACTTTGACCCGCCAAATTCGTTAATCCCTCCTAAAGTCTGGCCAATCAAAGATAATTCTATCCCATAAACGTTGATATTTTCAATATGACCAACAGTGTAGCTTCCATATGCAAACTGTGTTCCTGAACCGTTGGTTAAATAATATGACCCCAAGTCACTATCATATCTGATCTTGTAGCCATCCAAACCGTTTGCCTGTCTAAACTCCTTGGCTTCACTACGAGAGTCAAATGCTCCGTCAGGATCAACGAAACTTATCGGATTATTCCCCATCCCTAAATAAGGACTGAAATGCTGGTGCATTGGGTCAACAGACAACCACCGCAATTTTACCTCGGAAGGTAGTCGATAAGTATTTATCGTGTCGCCATTTTTACCAAGCCAGGATAGCGATTTGCTCTTTTGATCAATTACTAACTTCTGTATGGAATGAGAAGTATCCTTGTTTGTCAATACAAAATTGTTTAATCCTACTAAGGAGGGATCTGTATCAAGCTTTCGCCCGAAAATTCCATAAGGATTTTGAGCAGGCAGACTTAAGCTTGCAACAATTAGCACAATTAAGATCGCAGTGGGTTTCATGAACTATTTATTTTCAAGTTTTGCTCTTTTGGCTTTTTCTTCCTCAACTGACTGCACCCATTCTGCATACTGTTCTGGTGTTTCCTCCTGGTAACCCAATTCACCGATTCTCTTATCGGCTTCCATATAAAGCTCATAGTAGTATTTAGCTTCTTCAATGGAGTTAAGCTCTTTTGCTTTCATGACTAAGGAGCCATAGTAATTTGCCTTTTCCATAGTCAGCTCAATTGAGTTCGGATAATACTTTAGGCCCTCATTTACAATGTCAAAATAAAAATCGTCAAACCCGAATTGCAGTTTATAGCACATTGTTAGGTCAAAGAGGCACAGGGCAAGTGCTTCCTGCTTGTTCAGAGGCTTCATATAAGCTCCGGTTCGGATAGCCTCGGAAGAAATGTGCATTTGCTGAATGATCCATTGATCACGGGGAGACGAGGCATTTGTCAATTCAATATTTACCCATTTCCCTTCAGCATCTTTATGCTTTACATAACAATGGTTGGGAGCTACCGCGAGAAAAGCTTCGGCTCCAACTTCATCACAAAGAATTTTGTAGAAGTAAGGTAGTGAATGGCAATTTCCAGCCTTTGTTCCCATCAACTTACTTACGAACATGTTTTCAAAGTTTTCATTTCCAAGAAAATCGGAGAAGTCATAAGCGTATGGCTTATATCCATTCTCAGAAATACTATCCATCATATATGCAAAGGCTGCATAGTTGAGAGCGATTTTGTTTTGCTGGATATTTCGGTTTACTACAAAATTTTTCAGTTTGCTACTGATAGCTTTTATTTCATTATTGAAATCCGAATAATTAAGTCTCCCCTGTAAGTAAGCATTTTCGGTAACAAACACCGCCCGTTTGAAACTGTACTGCTGTTTTCCTTCGAGCATCAGTTTTATTTCATTGAAGGCATCCTGATAGAGTTGCTTGTGTTCGGCATAAACCGAACCGAAAGCCGGAATTTTCAAAAGCAAAAAAATGGGTAAAAGAACTTTTATCATGGATTAAATGTACCACGCCAATCCACTAAAAGGTTGATAGCACCACGTGGTTTTGCAATTCGGTAGACTTTTGACAGAAAACGGTGTAAAATGATTGCTGACTGGTATAGCGTTGCCCCTTGTAGCGCGAAGTCGTTGCATGCCGGAATTTGGTTATTTTTAAACCATGAATCTTCTAAGCAGAATCACCGTTGACCCTAATATTTGCCATGGGAAACCTTGCGTCAGAAACATGCGCTGGCCGGTTGAGGTCATTCTTGATATGCTGAGCGCTGAAATGAGCTTCGATGAAATTCTGAAAGACCATCCTGAGCTTGAGCGTGAAGACATACTTGCCTCGCTCCAGTTCGCTAAACTTCTCTCTTCAGGCCAGTCTCCCAAAGAAGTGAGTTGATGAAAGCGTTGTGTGACGTTCACATCTCCTATAAGGTGGTGAAGTTCCTGAACGAACGCGGTATTCCTTCAACCCATGTTAATGACTTACCTGATAAATGGCATACCACCGACCAGGCAGTGTGTGAATATGCGGACAGGCATGATATGGTGGTTATCACCAAGGATGAAGATTTCAGGAACACTCATATCCTTCACGGAACGCCAAGAAAGCTCGTTAGGATAACGCTTGGAAATATCTCCAACTCGATGCTTATTAAAATTTTAGAAGGGAATATCCTGGCAATATCTCATAACATGGATGCAGGGAAATGCTACTTTGAAATAGGGAGGAATTACATTGAAGTGATTCGTTAAATTCCAAAGGTTAGTGAGTTTCCTTACAAGGGTAAATCAATATTTTACTGTTCATAACTGAACAGCCGCCAGCGCTTCTTTCATTTTATTTTGCAGTAAACAATCTCAAGCTGCAACCTAACCTATCCCCTTACCAAATCTTCCTTTTCCTTGGAGGTTATTTTCTGATCCTCCTGCTGATCTCGCGCGTCACGGGCAAGGGTGCAGGAAGCCTTGGTTTTTTTATCGGTGAAAAAAAATCACCCTGGTATGCCGTGGCGTTCGGGATGATTGGCGATTCGCTGTCAGGGGTTACATTCATATCCGTCCCGGGTGCGGTGGGCACGGCACAGTTCTCTTACCTTCAATTGGTGTTCGGGTATTTCTTCGGTTACCTCGTGATCTCGGAAATTTTGCTGCCGCTTTATTACCGCCTCAACCTCACTTCTATTTACACCTACCTCAACCAGCGCTTTGGTGAATGGTCGGAGAAGACAGGCTCGTTCTATTTTTTATTATCACGCACCCTTGGCGCTGCAGCGCGCCTCTATCTCACCGCTGGCGTGATCCAGCTTTTTGTTTTCGACCAGTTCGGAATTCCGTTCTGGCTTTCCGTTACCATTATCATTGTGCTGATGCTGGTCTACACATATCGCGGTGGTATTAAAACACTCGTATGGACGGATACTTTTCAGTCACTTGCACTGCTTTCAGGAGTGATACTCTCGATTGCATTCATCACCAATGAGCTGGGCTTTGGCATCACCGATTTAATTGCAACCGTTAAACAGAGCGAACTCTCCAAAACTTTCTTCTGGGACTGGCAGGCGAAATCTTTTTTCCCGAAACAATTTTTCGGAGGAATGTTCATCGCCATCGCGATGACCGGACTTGACCAAAACATGATGCAGAAGAACCTGAGCTGCCGCACGCTCGGAGAGGCGCAAAAAAATATCCGGTGGTTCAGCATTGTGGTGGTGATCGTGAATATTTTCTTCTTGTCACTGGGTGTATTGCTTTATACTTATGCAAACGCGAAGGGAATTTCTGTTCCTGTTAACGAGAGCGGCAAGCCGGTGACCGACCATTTATTCCCGATCCTTGCTTTGCAGCATCTCGGTACGTTGGCGGGTCTGTTTTTTATCGTTGGGTTGACCGCTGCAACTTTCTCCAGCGCAGATTCGGTGCTCACCACGCTCACCACTTCTTTTTACATTGATTTTCTTCATGCAGACGCCAACAATAGCTTAACGGAAAAAAAGAAAACCACGCTGCGTCATGCAATTATGATTGTCTTTGCAGTGATCTTGCTATTGGTGATTTTGCTTTTCAAGTTGCTGAACAATCAGGCCATTATTGACACAGTACTCAAAGTTGCAGGTTACACTTATGGTCCTCTACTCGGCCTATATGCATTTGGTGTTTTTTCAAAACGAAAGGTTCTTGATAAGCTGGTGCCATTGATTTGCGTTGCTGCGCCTGTACTCTCCTATTTGCTCGACATGTTTTCTGAAACAATATTTTTCGGTTATAAAATCGGCAATGAAATTCTCATACTGAACGGATTGCTGACTTTCTTTGGATTGTGGTTAATTTCCCTCAAGACAAAAATTTCCTGATATGCAAAAGCGGATAAACAAGAAAATGCAGATACGCGAAAAGAGCTGGACGACTGAGTTAAAAGCGCAATCATCGTGGCAGATTTTCAAAGTGATGTCGGAGTTTGTGGAAGGCTTTGAAAAAATGAATAAGATCGGTCCGTGTATCTCGATTTTCGGTTCAGCACGTACGCAGGGCGGAGATAAATATTATGAAATGGCGGTGGAGCTTGCCAAAAAGCTTACGGACGAAGGCTATGGTGTAATCACCGGGGGTGGCCCGGGAATCATGGAAGCAGCAAACAAAGGAGCCTTCGATGTCGGAGGAAAGTCAGTGGGGTTGAATATAGACCTGCCGTTTGAGCAGGAGCCAAATAAATTCATTGACTTCGACAAGCTCATCACTTTCAAATATTTTTTTTGCCGCAAAGTAATGTTCGTCAAGTACGCACAGGCGTTTGTGCTCTTCCCCGGAGGATATGGAACAATGGATGAATTTTTCGAGTGCCTCACGCTGATACAAACGCGCAAGATTGACCGCTTCCCGATCATTTGTATTGGCAAAGACTACTGGGAAGGTTTATTGTCGTGGATGAGCGGAGTGATGATGAAGAAATTCAACAACATTGAGGATAACGATTTGCAACTGATCACGCTGGTAGAAACTGCCGATGAAGCGATTGACTTCATCCGCGAATATTATCGAACCGAACATCCGCTGAAGCCCAATTTCTGATCGCTGATTTTCGGCTGATTGATGGATTACGCTGACTTAAATTACTGCATGGCATGACTTTGGTATTTTAGCATTTCACGATGACTATTCATTTTTTCTTATCTGAAATTCTTTTTTTAAAGGCTAATGGTAAAAATTTTAGAAAGTTCCTTCTTCCCTCTTCCACTGGAGAGGGACAGAAAGCGCAGCGCTTCAGGGTGAGGCGATTTTCGGAACAAGCGATAAACTATTTTTCGTTTTTGTTCCTCTGCTCATTCTTAAATTTTTCCTTCTCCCAAACCAACCCCAGCTTCCGCTCTCCGGTAGATATTCCGATCACGCTTGCGGGTACTTTTTGCGAAATACGCGGCTCGCACTTTCATTCGGGAATTGACATCAGAACAAACGGCAAGGAAGGGTTGCCCATCTATGCTGCAGAGAGCGGCCATGTGTCACGGATCAAGATTTCAAAGACCGGATACGGCAAGGCGCTATATATTGATCATCCCAACGGATACACAACGGTGTATGCTCATTTGCAGAATTTCAGTGCAAAGATCGAGCAGCAGATTCGCGCGATTCAATACAGAAAAGAAAGCTTTGAGGTGGATGAATATTTC
>CAYOYI010000271.1:0-5868 GCA_964408105.1 uncultured Chitinophagaceae bacterium
GCTCTTTCCTGAAGGTTCAGGACGGATGCGTCTATGGCTGAGCTTTTTGCACCATTCCGTTGGCACGAGGCAAAAGCCGCAGCCCTGAAATAAGCTCGATCGTTGAGGAAGCCCATCGCATCGCTGAATCCGGTGTAAAGGAAGTAGTCCTGACAGGCGTGAACATCGGAGACTTCGGCAAGGGCGAGTCCGGTGGGAAAAAGAAAGCAGAAACTTTTTTAGAACTGATTACAGCCCTGGACGAAGTTGAAGGTATTGAACGGTTCCGTATTTCATCCATCGAACCAAATCTTTTGAGTGAAGACATCATTCGATTCGTTGCTGCATCACAAAGGTTCGCTCCGCATTTTCATATTCCGTTGCAATCAGGCTCAAATGATATTCTGAGAGCCATGCGCAGAAGGTACTTGCGGGAATTGTATGCAGAGCGTGTAGCGGTGATCAAAAACTCTATGCCGCACTGCTGCATCGGTGTGGATGTGATCGTTGGATTCCCGGGAGAGACCGATGAGCATTTCCTCGAAACCTATCAATTTCTCAATGAACTAGATATTTCCTACCTGCATGTCTTCACCTACTCGGAACGCCCCAACACAATTGCAGCAACCATGAGCGAAACAGTACCGATGAATGAGCGCAAGAAAAGAAGCGCGATGCTGAGAAATTTATCAGTCAAAAAAAGAAGAAGTTTCTACGAGCAGCACATTGGGAAAACAAGAGCCGTCTTGTTTGAATCGGAAAATGACAACGGGTTCATCAATGGATTTACCGACAACTATATCAAGGTGAGACATGAATTCGATGAGAACCTTGTTAATTCAATGATTGATTTTAACCTGGATTCAATAAATGCAAATGGTGAAGCGGAAGGAAAAGTGCTATCGGGTCTTCCTGAGCCAATTGCAATGCGATGAGCGACAGTCACCCTGAGCGGAGTCGAAGGGTCTTGCGATGGCCAGCCCAAAATGGTTCGACTACGCTCACCATGACAACGCACAATGCAATTTGTCCAACATCAGCATTCTCTAGAGACCATTTAGTAGCTCAAATGATTTATTTTAGCGGCAAAAGAAAAACTGATTTTCATGAGTGTTTTGGTAAATAAAAAATCGAAGGTCATTGTTCAGGGATTCACGGGAAAAGAAGGCTCCTATCACGCGAGCCAGATGATTGAATACGGAACAAATGTGGTGGGCGGTGTTACGCCAGGAAAAGGCGGCACCAAACATCTTGATAAGCCTGTATTCGACACGGTGGAGTCGGCAGTCAAAGCAACAGGCTGTGATGTTTCCGTGATATTCGTGCCGCCCGCATTTGCCGCTGATGCAATTCTGGAAGCGGCCGATGCCGAAATAAAAGTGATCGTTTGCATCACGGAAGGCATCCCTGTTCAGGACATGGTTCAGGTGAAGAATTATATCGCCAATAAATCCTGCACTTTGGTTGGGCCAAACTGTCCCGGGGTCATTACTCCCGGAGAAGCCAAGGTCGGCATCATGCCGGGATTCATTCATAAGCCGGGAACCATTGGAATTGTTTCCCGTTCAGGCACACTCACCTACGAAGCGGTTGACCAGGTAACAAAAGCCGGCCTCGGACAATCAACCTGCATCGGTATCGGAGGCGATCCTGTTATTGGCACTACTACGTTGCAAGCCGTGAAACTTCTGATGAATGATGACGACACAGAAGGCATTATTATGATTGGTGAGATCGGTGGCGGCATGGAAACCGAAGCTGCCCGATGGATCGCAGAAAATGGAACCAAACCGGTGGTAGGATTCATCGCTGGCAGAACTGCACCTCCGGGAAGAAGAATGGGACATGCCGGAGCGATCATAGGAGGGAAAGATGACACCGCTGCGGCCAAAATGAAGATCATGGCTGAATGCGGCATTCATGTAGTAGAATCACCGGCTGATATTGGAGCCACGATGGCAAAAGCACTGAGTAAAGTTTCTGCATAATTCTTAGTTCCGGGAATGAAATTGCTCGAAGGAAAAAATGCTCTGATTACAGGTGCTTCACGGGGAATAGGTGAGGCAATAGCGAGCAAGTTTGCAGGACAAGGAGCGAATATCGCTTTCACTTACAAACAATCTGATGACAAGGCAAAAGCGCTGGAGGAAAAGCTTTCTAGTGCTGGAGTTAAATCAAAAGCCTATCGCTCGGATGCTTCAAATTTTTCCCAGTCGGAAAAACTTGTAGAGGAAGTGCTTAAAGATTTCGGCAAGATTGATATCCTGGTGAATAATGCCGGAATAACCCGTGATGCGCTGCTGCTCAGAATGACCGAAGAACAGTGGGATGAAGTGATGAGCAATGACCTGAAATCCGTTTTCAACCTCACACGTTTTGTTTCCTGGCACATGCTGAAACAGAAATCAGGCTCAATCGTGAACATCACCTCCATTATCGGGCTGATCGGCAATCCCGGGCAGGCGAATTATGCGGCAGCCAAAGCGGGTATCATTGCTTTTACTAAAACTGTTTCACAGGAGTTGAGCTCCAGAAAGATACGCTGCAATGCTATTGCTCCGGGGTTCATTGATACCGAAATGACGCAAGCGCTCGATGAAAAAACTGCGGAAGCCTTAAAACAAAAAATCCCAATGAGCCGTTTGGGAACACCGGAAGAGGTTGCCAACACAGCGCTTTTCCTCGCTTCTGACCTTTCCAGCTACATCAGCGGACAGGTTATCAGCGTTTGCGGAGGGATGTACAGGTAAGTTGAAAGTTTGAAGTCTAAAGTTTTAGCTTGGGCTTGAAGTTTGACTAATTTGCACATCAACTAATTTTCAAATTAACTAATCAGATTTGCTTTCCTTTCAATATTCTGAAGCTTACATCATTCTCTGCCTTTTGCTCGGAGTAGTTTATGCCGGGATTCTGTACTTCAGGCATTCCTTTATCAAAGATCCTACTGCTTCACAAAAAAGACTGATGAATTTCCTGGGCGTGCTGCGATTTATTGTCATTGCGCTGATCGCCATTCTGCTTCTTTCTCCGTTTTTGAAATCGCAATTCACCGAAATACAAAAACCGGTTGTGCTGATCCTGCAGGATAACTCGGAGTCGGTGAAAAATTCTTTTACAGCAGCCGATTCGGCTGATTACAGCGCAGGAATTCAAAACCTGGCTGAGAAATTGGGCAGCGAGTTTGATGTGAAGGAATATTCTTTTGACGAATCATTACAACCGGAAATTGATTTTACCTACGATGGAAAGCTCACCAATCTGTCTGAAAATTTAGCTGACCTTGCCGGGCTATATGCCAATCAAAATGTTGGCGCTATTGTGCTGGCAACCGATGGCATTTATAATAAAGGAGCGAACCCGCTTTATGCTACCGGTAATTTGAAATTCCCGGTTTATACTGTTGCTCTGGGAGATACTACTCCGAAAAAGGATCTGAAAATTTCCCGAACACTTTACAACCAGATCGTTTATCTCAATGACAAGTTCAAGATACGCGTTGACGCAGAAGCGGATAATTATCCCAAAGCTAAAACCGCAATTGACGTCACCGATCTGAGCGAGAGGAATAATCCGAAGAAATTAGAGAGCCGGGAAGTAGATTTTTCATCGTCCGATTTTCTATCTGAAGAATTTGTGCTTGAAGCAAAAAAGGCAGGATTACAAAGATTCCAGGTCGCCCTGCGTCCGCTGGAAGGGGAATTTACGCGCGCCAACAACTACATGGACCTGTTTATTGATGTGCTTGACAGCCGTCAAAAAATATTGATTGTCGCAAATGCACCTCACCCTGATGTTGCTGCAATCAGGGATGGGATTGAGAACAACAAGAATTACGAGGTAACCGTACAATTTGCATCGGAAGCACAGAGTATAAAACCAGAAGAGTACAATGTTATCGTTCTTCACCAGTTGCCGTCACGAAAATTTCCATCGACCAAGCTGACGGATGAAATAACAGAGAAACGGATTCCAGCACTTTACATTTCAGGAAGCCAGGTTGCTGCTTCAGGTTTCAACAATGCGCAGCCTGTACTTCAAATCACTCAGCAGGGGCAGGGAACGAACGAGGTAATTCCGTTGCTCAACACTGATTTTTCATTGTTTACTCTTTCAGGTGAATTAAAAAAACAATTGGCGGAGTGGCCGCCCTTGTTCGTTCCGTTCGGACAATTCACAGCAACGCCAAGCTCAAAGAAGCTTCTCTATCAAAAGATAGGATCGGTTCAAACCGATTACCCGCTGATGCTTTTCGATGAAGCGCTCGGGCACAAGACCGCGATCATTTGCGGAGAAGGAATATGGCGATGGAAGATCTATGATTATCGTGAAAACAAGAATACAACTGTATTCAATGAGCTGGTTGATAAAACGATCCAATACCTCTCGGTGAAAGAAGATAAACGGCAGTTCAGGGTCAGGATGCTTAAAAATGTTTTTTATGAAAACGAGCCTATCTCTTTTCAGGCTGAATTGTACAACGATAGTTATGAATTGATCAACACGCCAGATGTCTCAATAACACTGGAAGACCAGGACGGCAAAGAATTCCCGTACATTTTCAACAAGACCTCAAATGCCTATGCACTTGATGCCGGCAATTTTCCGGTCGGGGATTATAATTTCAAGGCTTCTGTGAAGCTGAGCGGGAAGGAACTCTCATACAGCGGTAAATTCACTATTGTTCCAATGCAACTTGAAGCTTTCAATACGGTAGCGGATCATCAATTGCTGTATCAGCTAAGTGAAAAATCAGGGGGGCAGATGTTTTATCCCTCTGCTATGGACGCTTTGGGTGATTCCCTCTTAAACAGCAATCGAATCAAACCGATGATGTACAGCACATTTAAAACGGAATCAATCATCAACATTTGGTGGCTGCTCACAGTCTTTGCAGGCATTCTCGCGCTGGAATGGTTTATCAGAAAATATGAGGGCGGCTACTAACACCTCGTTCGCAGTTAATTTTAGATCATGTCACCGGAAGAGTATAAGGAAATTCAGCCTGCGGTTCCCACAGAGGCGGGAGTTTATAAATTCTTTGATGAAAATGATACGATGCTTTATGTCGGCAAGGCGAAAAACCTGAGAAACCGAGTTTCCTCTTATTTTAAAACCGGACAGGATAATTACAAGACCTACGTTCTTGCAAGAAGAACCTCCCGGATTGATTTTACAATTGTCAAAACCGAACAGGATGCATTACTGCTCGAGAATCTTCTGATAAAGGAGAATCAGCCGCGTTACAACATTCAGCTCAGAGATGATAAAACCTATCCACACATTTGCATCAAGAAAGAGAGATTTCCAAGAGTCTTTCTTACGCGATCTATCGTCAATGACGGCTCAGATTATCTCGGCCCTTACACCTCGGTAAAAAAAGTCCGTTCCATCATTCAGCTCTTGCAGGGCATATTTCCGTTGCGTACTTGCAGTCTGAATTTGTTGCAGAAGAAAATTAATGAAGGGAAATTCAAAGTCTGCCTCGAATATCACATAGGGAATTGCCTTGGGCCTTGTGAAAACCTTCAGACGGAAGAATCATATAATGAGAACATTGATCACATCCGCAATGTCCTGAAAGGCAAGATCAGCCCTGTGCTGGCCGAGTTGAAAAAACAAATGCATGAGCACGCAGAGAAATTTGAGTTCGAGAAAGCTCAATTGGTGAAAAAGAAAATTGAATTGCTGATAAATTATCAGAGCAAGTCAACCATCGTGAGTCCAACGATTGATAATGTAGATGTGTTCTCAATCATTGATCTGGAGAAAACTGCTTTTGTCAATTATCTGAAAGTTGTGAATGGGGGTATCATACAAACCAAGACCATTGAGCTAAGAAAGAAGTTGGATGAAACAGCCGAAGAAATTTTAATCTTCGCAATCACCGCT
>CAYOYI010000272.1:0-2488 GCA_964408105.1 uncultured Chitinophagaceae bacterium
CAAATATCAACTTTGTTTTATGCCCTGTAGGAATTGAAGATCAAATGGAGCAGTCAAGAAACGTAAATGTTTTTCCGAATCCCTTTAATGACTATCTGTACGTTGTAGTTAACAATTCATTTCATACCGAAATAAAGATTTCCATTCTTGACTATTTAGGCAGAACAGTAATCCAACAACATGAAACCTTAACAACAGGTTTAATAGCTGTTGAGACAAGCAAACTATTGCCCGGATTATATTTTATTGAACTCGAACTTTGGGGAGATAGAATTTACCAGCGAATTCTAAAAGATTAACGCCACATAACAAGCTTGCAAATAAAAGCGGGGGTGAAAATCGTAAATTGAAGTTCAGAAACCCGCGTGTAGCTCATCGGCAGGGAAAGTGAACCGCCCGCTCGCCCCGCCTTTCTTTGCACGCGGAAAACGTTATGTGCAATTTTTTCAGCGATGAACAAGCGATACAGTTTAATCATGCTGATATTGACCTGTGGGATTTGCGAGGGACAGAATTTAGTTTCCAATCCAAGTTTTGAAGACTCCGTTCAGTGCCCTAACAATTTTGCGCAGATTAGTTATGCTGTTGGTTGGTCAGGATTCTCAACCGAATATTTCAACTCTTGCAATCCATCATTGACACAGATGGAGGGATTTCAAAGTGCTGCGACTGGACAGGGTTTTGCAGGTTTAATAATATACATGGACAGTTCCTACCACTTTCATTACAGAGAATTTGTTCAGACAACTCTTACAACACCTTTAATCCCCGGAGTAAAGTATTATGCAAGTCTAAAGACAAGTTTAGCTGGCAAGTCTATAATGACAGCAAGTAACTTGGGACTTTTATTTTCAACTCACTTGCTTCCTATTGATACATCTGCTCCTAATTGTAATTGCTCGCAAGTTTATTTTCGGGCTATAATTAATGACACGCTCAACTGGACTATTATATCTGGTTCGTTCATTGCTGATTCGGCATACCAATATGTTAGAGTGGGTAACTTCTTTGACAATGCTCATACCGCTTTTACAGGTTCAAGTTCCACTGCTTACTATTTTGTGGACGACATTTGTGTTTCAACTGATTCTTTAGCATGCTCTCCTATAACTGGAATCAATCCGATGACGTCAGGAGAATCAAACTTATTTCCTAACCCATTTTGTAATTTGTTAAACATCCAAAGCCGTGGAATTAACACAGTGATTTTGTATGACATTACTTCAAAGGAATTATTAAGGAAGACTATTGCGGGTACAGCAACCATTAACACCGAGCAACTTTCGAGAGGGATATACTATTATGAGATACGAAATACCGAAGGGACTGTTAGTAAAGGGAAGGTTGTGAAACAATGAAGGAATAAAACTGCACATAAATCGAGTAGGTAGGTGACGGACGTGTCCGTCCGTCACCAGACCTCTCACACCACTGTACGTACGGGTCGCGTATACAGCGGTTCGTTAAGTTGCAGAGAAATTTTGCGGTAGTAGTCAAGCAATGGTTCGTAGCCGCGCTGTATCAATCGCTTTACGGTGATGGTCGTCACTAAGATGGGGCTTTGGGCTGTTGCCCATCCGCCCATGTCCGTTCTGCTCCAGGCGTATGCCTGTCCTTTTGGAATTCCCAATCGCATCAGGTTTTTCCTTCTGCGTTCAGGGCGTTTCCAATGGTGCCAGATGCATCGCCTCAACCGGTTGCGCACCCAACCGTCAATGTCGTGCAGCTTGCCCACCAGACTTGCCATGCGGAAGTAGTTGAGCCAGCCCCGCCCGACTGCTTTCAGTTGCTTGATGCGCTCATCCAGTGAGCTTGGAACACTTTTCTTAGTAATTGCTTTCAGCTTGCGTTTGAGTGTCTGCCAGCTTTTGTCTGTCGCTGCCAATTGGTACTTGCCTCTCGCTCCCTTCTCGTACACGGCTACGAACTTGTGTCCGAGTAGCTCGAAGTTCACAGGCTTGCGGATGCCGCTCTTTGCACGGTTGATGGGCAATCGTAATTTGTTCTTCAGGAACAAATAGATTTTGTTTCCCATCTTCCGCGCCTGCTGACGGCTCTTTGCATAGATGCTGAAGTCATCGGCATAGCGCACATACCGCAGTCCCTGTTTTTCCATCTCCCTGTCCAACTCATGCAATATGATGTTGGATAGCAGCGGACTGAGCGGGCTGCCCTGTGGTACGCCTTTCCTGCGTTTGGTCAGTTTCCCATTTATTAATATGGGTGCTCTGAGCCATTTGCGGATAAGCCGCATCACGATTGGGCATTTCACCTTGCGATACACTAATTGCAGCAGCAGGACGTGCTCCACTTCATCAAAGAAGTTTTGCAAGTCTATATCAACGATGTGCTGATAGCCTGCATTGATATTTTGCTGCGCCTGTTGCACCGCCTGGTGCGCATTGCGATTGGGGCGAAAGCCATAGCTGTGTTCGGTGAACTCCACCTCAAACAGCGGCTCTATCGCCTGACTGACCGCCTGTTGCAG
>CAYOYI010000272.1:2498-5855 GCA_964408105.1 uncultured Chitinophagaceae bacterium
GTCAGTTACGGTCGGGATGCCTAACAGGCGTTCCTTCCCGTTTTGCTTGGGGATGGCTACCCCTTTGATGGGTTGGGGAAGATACCTGCCGTTACACAATGACGCTGCTATCGCATCTCTGTTTTCTTTCAGATATGCGGGCAGCTCCTCCACTGTCATCCCGTCAACGCCTGCCGAGCCTTTGTTCGCCTCGACTTGCCGACACGCCAGCCGAATGTTTTTCCGGCTGATAACTTTCTCTATCATCTTTGTTTCCCGCTGGATTTTGTCCTGCGGGCTTTCTCTGTTCCGCTTATCGTAAGGCTGAATCCGTACTTGTCGAATGTCTCCTTACAGCATTTGGAACAACTTAACGTTCAGTCCTTCGCTGGTTGTGAGGCTTTCCGCCTTTGGCGGACTCGTTACTCCAACTACTATGACCTCTGCTGACTTCTCTGTCCGCCTCTGGCGGATCAAGAGACCTCCCTCGGTAAGGTGAATATCATTCGGTCAATGCCTGCCGCATCTACCTGACAGGTTATGGTGGTGATTGCTCACCCGTTGGACGTCAGTATCACTGGCTACCTTATCCAACCTGCCCGGCCTTTGTATGCGGTTTCTGTTCGTCAGTACCGACCTTTGCAGTCTCGCTTACTTCAGACTCCCGGTCACCCGGAACGCCCTTGCGACTTGCTATGCTTCCCCTTTACGGAGCGCATCAGGGACTTACACCCGTTGGATATATCACCCTACGGGTTTTCACCCTTTGGAACATTCTTTTAAAGAACTATATTCACCATTCAAGGCGCACCAAGTCGCTAAAGAATAGCGGGCGGGACATATACGTATTTGAAAGTCTTGTTCCTTTTATTAGCTTTAATCGGTATGGAAAAGATGGGTGGTTTTTAATGCCCGCCTTTCTTTGCCTGCCTGAACGTTGTGTAGCATTTTAAAATGAGAGTAGTTACTTTGATATGGACTTTAATACTTCCCTTTACATTTTATTCATGCGACTTTGACCAGGTTGTAAGCAAATACCCGGATTACGATTCCGCAACTGCCGGGAAATTTTTTGAAAAAGGTTGGATTCCTCATGACGCAGTGGCGACATCAATGACCAATATCTTTTTGAGAACTAATCTTGACATAAATACTTGTATTTTTAGCTATAACTTATCAGAGGCTGACTTAGATATAATGAAGGAAAAAATTCAAGAAACAACATACAGGTTTCAAAAAGTGCGTAGAATTAAAACTCCTTCTGCATGGAC
The DNA here is from genome assembly GCA_964408105.1 of uncultured Chitinophagaceae bacterium. Classification (GTDB taxonomy): domain Bacteria; phylum Bacteroidota; class Bacteroidia; order Chitinophagales; family CAIOSU01; genus BPHB01. The sequence continues at coordinate 3,749 of CAYOYI010000272.1, forward strand.
TACTGAATTGCCTGAATTAAAACACTACCTGCTTTTAGAAGAAACAGGCGACACAGTTTTTATCGCAATTAACGAAGCCGATAATAAAATTTACGGTTGGAGAAAGTAAATCGCTATGCAAAGAATCTATGTTGACACTTCTGTTTTCGGTGGCATTTTAGACGATGAATTCCGAACTTACACCGAACTGTTCTTTAGGAGAGTATTGGAAGGCGACTATAAAATACTGCTATCTAACGTAACAGAGGACGAGCTAAAAGACGCTCCGATTAGCGTACAAAGTTTTGTTAATTCCATTGCACGAACCAAAATTGAGAGTTTAAAACTGACAGAGGAAGCCGTAATACTTGCAGAGAAGTATATTAAGGAGAAAGTTGTCGGCAATACAAGCCGGGCTGATTGCTATCATATTGCTATCGCCACCATCAATAAGGCTGACTTGCTTGTGAGTTGGAACTTTAAGCACATCGTAAATATTACAAGAATCAGAGGATACAATGGTGTGAACCTGATGAATAGTTATCAAACACTTGAAATTCGTAACCCAAGAGACATTTTTGAAAATGAAAACTAAAACAAAAAAATTCGACAGCGTTGCCCAAATGCGCCAGAGTCGTGACAGAATTAGCCGCGAAACAGCGGACATGACAATCGAAGAGATTGTTGAATATTTCGAGAGAGGAAAAACGCCACATAACAAACGTGCAAAGAAAAGCGGGCGGACAGTACAAAAGTCCAAGTAAATCAACCCGCGTGAAGCGCATCGGCAGGGAAAGTGAACCGCTCGCCCGCTCGCCCCGCCTTTCTTTGAACGCGGAAACGTTATAGCACATCACTAAAACAAAAAAGCCGCCTCATTACGAAGCGGCTTCATCAAAAAAACGGGGGATCTTCTAATTAATTATGATCTTCCGGTTTATCATATCACCTGCCGTTGAAATACGCAGGAAGTAAATTCCTTTTGATAACGTATGCAGATCAAGCGATTTTGCCACCACTGAATTCTCATCGGCAGAAGTCTCTTCAGCGTAAATGGATTTACCGCTCGCATCGAATACCTGGAGTTTTATCTTACCCTCCATGTTTGGTGTGTACTCAATATTGAATACTCCGGTTGACGGGTTCGGGTAAATGCTCAACTCAATGTTCTGCTCTTCAAGCGTTCCATCAATACCATCTTCACCGGTCTTGCAGCCGGCTAAGATCACCGTTACGGGTGTCCTTGGCCCGGCACATCCCCCCACCACCGGTTCGGCATAAAAAGTTGTTGTTGCCGTGATTGGTTGCGTCACATAAGCCGGACCTGTGCCGAGCAGTGTTCCACCGGTTGGCGCGTCATACCAATTCACCGTGCCGCCATATCTCGCAATAAGGATGGAATAAAATCCATTGCAAACAATGGCAGGGCGCGCTGAAACCCAGCGTATCGCTCGTGGCTGGTAAACGGTTGCCGTCACCGCAGTTCTGAAACTTGAGCATCCAAGCTCGGTGGCAGACACATAGTATGTAGTGCTTGCGCTCAGTGGCGGAGTAGTGAAGGTATTGCCCGTTGCAAGCGGAGTGCCGCCAGTTGGTGTGCTGTACCATTCAATGGTTCCGGCCGGGGCAGTTGCCGTGATGATTGCAGATGAGCCGACACAGACCTGCGCAGGAGCCGTCACTGCCGGAGCCTGGGTGGTTGGCCTCACAATTACGGAGACTGCCGTTCTGGTGCTCGAACATCCGTTGTCCGTAGCTTGCACATAGAAATAGGTTTGGCTGTAAACCGGTGGTGTTGCCAATGTTGTTCCTGTGCCAAGGAGATTTCCGCCCGCAGCCGCATCAAACCATTCAATTGTTCCAACTGAAGCAGTAGCGGTCAACGTGGAAACACCTCCAAAGCAAACGATGGAAGGTGATGCTGATGCAGTTGGTGTAGCAGGGATGGGATTCACTGTCACGGTTACTGCCGTTCTCGGCCCGATACAGATTCCCCTCACCGGCTCAGCCCAGTAAGTAGTAGTTGTCGTCAATGTTGGCGTAGTGAATGCTGCACCCGTGCCAACTAAGTTTCCGCCATTGGCAGCTTCATACCAATTGATGGTTCCCAAAACAGGAAGCGTTGAAG
>CAYOYI010000273.1:0-5824 GCA_964408105.1 uncultured Chitinophagaceae bacterium
CTTGATGGACTTAGGAATCTGTGCGATGAAAATAACTCGCTTTTGATTTTTGATGAAGTGATGACTGGATTCCGGATCGCAAAGGGTGGTGCAGCAGAGCGTTTCAAAGTTCAGCCTGATCTAACTACATTCGGAAAGATCATTGGTGGTGGACTACCGGTTGGAGCCTATGGGGGGAAAGATGAAATCATGAATTTGGTTACTCCTTCAGGACCGATGTACCAGGCCGGAACACTTTCGGGAAATCCGCTTGCAATGACCAGCGGCTATATCGCTTTGAAAGAATTAAACGATAATCCCTCCATCTACAACGATCTGGAGGAAAAGGGAAAATATTTGGAAGATGGATTGAACGATTCGCTGAAAGAATTAAAACTTTCGTATCAAATCAATCGTGTTGGTTCGATGATGAGCATACATTTTACCGATCAGCTGGTTGTAGATTTTGAGTCTGCAAAAAAGGGAGACAATGAAATTTTTAAGAAGTACTTTCACTCAATGCTAAAACAAGGCATTTACCTGCCACCGTCTGCATACGAAGCATTCTTCATCTCAGCTGCACATGCAAAGGAACATTTTGATAAGACAATTAAGGCGGTTTCTAATTTTAAGGCTTGATTTTAGCTCACAGTTCTTTCAGCGCCTTCACCACTTTCTCAAGCATGACATCATCAAAGTCAAGATGAGTTACAAGCCGCATCATTCTTGGAGCCATTGGGATTCCGAGAATGCCGTTCTCGCTTAACTTCATCAGGAAGGTAAAATCAGCATACTTGTCATTTAGCGTGAAGATGACAATATTGGTTTGAACGGGATTCAGATGTTCAACGAATGAAGCTGATTCCAAAACTTTCGCCAGCTCCTTTGCACGTTTGTGATCGTCTTTTAATCGCTTCACATGATTATCAAGTGCATAAATTCCGGCCGCGGCAAGGTATCCAGCCTGTCTCATTCCACCACCCATCGCTTTTCTCACCCTGCGGGCTTTTTGAATATTATCATTGCTGCTGACGAGAAGAGACCCTGCCGGAGCGCCAAGTCCTTTTGATAGACAAAGCGATATCGTGTCAAAGATTTGCCCATAATCCTTTGGACTTTGTTTTGTTTCAGTGAGCGCATTGAACAGGCGTGCACCATCAAGATGCAGTGAAAGATTATTCGATTTGCAAGCAGCGTAGATTTTTTTTATCTCTTCAAAATCATAACACGCGCCTCCTCCTTTGTTGCACGTATTTTCGATTGCCACTACTTTGCTGACAGCAAGATGAACATCATCAGGATTGATGTTAGATTCAACATCTTTGGCAGTAAATCTTCCCCTGTCACCATTCAAAGTTCTTACCGATACTCTTGAATGAAATGCCATTCCCCCGCTTTCATATAAATAAATATGAGCCAGCTTGTCACACATCACTTCACAAAAAGGCGTTGTGAGAACGTTGATTGCAATTTGATTCGTCATCGTTCCTGACGGGCAGAAGATCGCGGCTTCCTTTCCGAAAATCTCGGCAGCCTTTTGTTCAAGCTTGTTTACAGTTGGGTCTTCCCCGAAAACATCATCACCAACTTTCGCTTCCATCATAGCTGATAACATTCCCGGTGTGGGACGGGTGACAGTGTCGCTGCGTAAATCAATTATTTTGTCAGAATCCATTGGTGACCTCCTGAAGAAATTCCATGAAAAGAGCGGGTTTTATTATAATAGGAAAGAAAAACCCGAACACTGCACCGAAAAAATGTGCATGATGCCCTATATTATCGCGGCCTTGTTTTGCCATATACCATGAGTAAAGCAGGTAAAGCCCACCGAAAATAAAGCCCGGTATTCCTATTGGTAAAAAAATGATGTAAGTATTTTGAAGCGGCTTGAAAAGAATGCTGGCAAACAGCACAGCTGAAACCGCTCCAGAAGCCCCAAGGCTCATGTATCCAGGATTATCCTGGTGCTTTGAGTAAGAATAGGTTTCCGAAAGCACTATGCCGAATAAGTACATTACAACATAGGTTACTGTTCCGGCAGCGCCAAAGTAATGCTTAAAATATGACTCTGTGATATTGCCAAACAAATAAAGCACCCACATATTGAAAATAAGGTGGAGCCAGTTGGCGTGAATAAATCCGGAAGTGATGAAGCGGAACCACTCTTTGTTTCTCTTGATAATGTATGGGGCGAATATTAGCCGCTGAACGGTTTCCTGACTGTTAAAACCGCTAAGCGATATGACTGAAGTGATGAGGATGATAAGAAGGGTAATGGCCATTGAGCAGGTTAATGATGGTAAGGTTCATTTTTCAAAATAGTAAAAGCCCTGTAAAGTTGTTCAGCAAAAACCAGTCGGGCAAGCTGATGAGAAAAAGTCATTTGTGAAAGTGAAAGCACCAGCTTTCCTCTTGTTCTAAGTTCTTCTCCAATTCCGTAAGAACCACCGATCAGAAATATCACCTTTTTATTGACGCTTGTAAGCAGGTTATTTACAACTCCGGCAAATTTAGCTGAGGTAAATTCCTTCCCGGTTTCGTCAAGAATGATCAGGTGATCGCTCGCATCAATCTTTTGCAGGATCATTTTTGATTCCTCGGTTTTGATAAGTAACGGGTTGTTCCCTTTTTTACCGACAGGAAAATATTTTACCTCAAAGGGGACGTACCTTTTTATTCTTTCAGTAAAAATTTCAAATCCACCGGCAATGTAGGCTTCGTTTTTGCCGATCAGCCATAATTCGAATTTCATCAGTAAATAATAGATTTTTTATGGACAGATGGAACCAACATGTCAATTTTCATTACTCTTATGGGTTTTTCAAACATGTTGGTTTCATGGGATCATTTAATGCTAAGGCGGATGAAGGTCGTTAAAAGTTGATTAACTTGTGCGCACAAAATTCTCAATTTAATGGGTATTACAAATTATCTGATGTCTGCAGTTCTTCTGACCACGCTCATTGGCATTCATTCTTGCACCAGTGCGGGTAATGAAAAGAAAAAGCTGCTGACAAAAAAGTGGGTTTACCAGGAGTTCAAAACGAGTTACGATTCAGCTACCGGAGAGCAGCTTGGCAATCCGATCATGGAATTTCAGTCAGATGGTACATACAAGATAGTGATGGGCGCTGTTTCGCTTGCGCTTGGCCTTGAATCCGACCAGGGCGCCTGGGATATCAAGGGTAATAATTTAATGCTCAAATCCGATGTTCGGGGCGAACATAAATTTGAATTGCAGGAATTGAGTGCTGAAAAAGCGGTTCTTCACAGTAAACTTGATAGCGTTGATATTGAAGTATTCATCACCCTTGTTCCAGCCAACGGCATAACACCAAACTAACATTATGGACATCTGGCTCATTGCCGGCATCATCATCTTCGGGCTGATCGTCATCATGGTCGAGATTTTTCTTGTACCCGGTACAACACTTATTGGGGTGATTGGCGGCATCATTGTGGTTATTGGCATTTACTTTTCGTTTGCCGAGCATGGAACAAAAGTGGGCAGCATCACACTTGCGCTTTCAACTATTGCCACCGGACTGTTGATGTATGCCGGTTTTAAAGCCTACACTTCCAAAAAATTCTCGCTGAATGACACGGTATCAGGAAGGGTGAATGAACCGGAAGAGAATTTTCCAAAAGTTGGTGATGAGGGAGTAACGGTTTCTTTTTTGCGACCGAATGGGAAAGCAATCATCAACGGGAATAAGACGGAAGTATATTCTTTAAGCGAATACATTGAGAGCAGCAAAAAAATCAAGGTTGTAAAAATCTCCGAAAACAAGATATTTGTGAAACTTATAAACGGAAACTCATGAACGCAACATTTCTCATTCTTATCTCTATCGGTGCGCTGGTAGGCATTTTTATCTTTTTCTATTTCATTCCGCTGGGATTGTGGTTTTCGGCATTGCTGTCTGGCGTGCGCATCAGCCTCGTGCAATTGATTTTCATGCGGATCAGAAAAGTTCCGCCCTCAGTTATTGTACAATCCTTGATTACAGCAACAAAGGCTGGATTGACACTGACGAGAAATGAGCTGGAGGCACACTACCTGGCAGGAGGCCATGTTGGCTCGGTGGTGAATGCGTTGATCTCGGCTGATAAAGCAAATATCCCGCTGAATTTTAAATCCGCAACCGCAATTGACCTTGCCGGAAGGGACGTGCTCGAAGCGGTTCAGATGTCTGTGAATCCGAAAGTTATTGATACTCCACCGGTAACTGCGGTTGCGAAGGATGGAATTCAATTGGTGGCCAAAGCGAGAGTGACCGTGCGGGCGAATATTGCACGTTTGGTTGGTGGCGCTGGTGAAGAGACGATATTGGCGAGGGTAGGGGAAGGTATTGTCACCTCAATAGGCTCAGCAATGACGCATAAGCAGGTACTAGAAAACCCGGATTCAATTTCAAAAGTTGTGCTTGCAAAAGGATTGGACTCCGGTACAGCATTCGAGATTCTCTCAATCGATATCGCAGATATAGATGTAGGAAAAAACATCGGTGCCGTGCTGCAGATGGACCAGGCAAATGCTGATAAAAATATTGCCCAGGCAAAAGCGGAAGAAAGGCGTGCTATGGCTGTGGCACAAGAGCAGGAAATGAAAGCCAAAGCCCAGGAAGCCCGCGCCAAAGTGATCGAAGCTGAAGCTGAGATTCCCAAAGCAATGGCGGAAGCTTTCCGCAGCGGTAATCTGGGCATTATGGATTACTACAACATGCGCAACATCCAGGCAGATACGGATATGCGTGAATCTTTTTCTAAACCAACCGGAAGAAAAGAAGACAAGGCTAAGGATTGATTCATTAAATTTGCAACTTGATTTTAAAACGGTCCCGTAGCTCAATTGGATCAGAGCATCTGACTACGGATCAGAAGGTTTGGGGTTCGAATCCCTACGGAGTCACGCAGTAGTAAAGGGGTTGAGGCTATATGCCCTCAGCCCCTTTTCTATTGTGACCTTAAATGTGACCTTAGTTCCTTCTAAGAAATGAAAAGAATATCTAACCAAAGGAAAGAAAAGAAAACAGTTGAGAGCCGGGAAATGCCTTGTACCAAAGGCTTTGCGAGGTGGGGCTGCAATTATCTCAACTGCTTTGCAACCACTTCCGGCTGCAATCCCATGTAACGGCAGAACTCATCCACAGTAACAACCTGATGTTGCTGCTTCTTGAGATGCTCTTTGATTCTCTTAATGAGCTTTCTGCCATATCTGTCGCTTCTGCCTGTGATTACCACGATGTCTTTCGGGTAAATGCACAAACGATTCATTTTTTATTTACTGTTCTCATACACTATCCATACCGAAGGTAGGGAGAATGTATAGCAAAGATATTGCTTTTATGGATATGGCAAAAGGGTGTTTGATGGAATAAAGCGGCATAAACGGAACAGACGGAACGCCTTAGTTGTCAAGGGTTTCAGAGGGGAATATATTTGGCTTTGAAATGAAAAAAGCACTCATAACAATTTTGGTTTTACTCACAGCATCGGTGATGGAAGCGCAGGACTCCGCACGGGTTGTGAGAGTGATTGACGGTGATACTTACGTTTTGCAAACGACTCAGAAAACATTTACTGCACGGCTTGCCAACGTGGATGCACCGGAATTGAAGCAGCACTGGGGAACAACATCAAGAAGCCGCATGATACTTGTGATGCTCGGAAAATATGTGAAGTACGACAGCACCGGAACGGATCGCTACAAAAGAACGCTGGTTATGATTTGGGTGAACGGTGCGCGGTTGGACAGCATGGCAATTCGTAACGGGTGGGCTTGGCATTATACCAACTACAGCAATGATGCAATGCTTGCAAACTGCCAAATGAACGCAGTGAG